>CALLML010000066.1 GCA_938005705.1 uncultured bacterium | reverse complement strand
TTTGATCGCTTCCAGCGCCACCCGCGCCTTGAACTCCGCACTGTGCTGCCTTCGCTGGCCCATCTCCCGCTCCTTTCTGCGCCCGCAGGAGACCGCCTATCATAACTTCGCCCCTGGTTTCAAATCCGGGGTCCACCGCTCCGCCTGAATTGGTCGGCCGGGACCCCATTCTCGAACAAGCTCGCATTCTGCTGGGCCGTATCAGGGAAAAACGCCCTGAGAAAAGCCTGTTGCTCACCGGTTTGCGCGGGGTGGGCAAGACCGTTTTGCTCAACGAAATCGAGCAGCGGGCCAAGGCCAACGATTTCCACACCATTCTCATTGAGGCCCATGAGAACAAGCCACTGGGACCCCTCTTGGCTCCGCATTTGCGCAGCCTTCTTTTCGCGCTGGACCGCATGGCGGGAGCCGGCGACAAGGCCAAGCGCGGACTGCGCGTACTGCGCAGTTTCCTCGGCGCGCTGAAAATCACCTATAACGATGTCTCCATCGGGCTGGACATTGATCCGGAGCAGGGCACGGCGGATAGCGGGGATCTGGAAATCGACCTGCCCAACCTGTTTGTTTCGGTGGCCGAAGCTGCCGAGGAACGCCAGAGCGCGATCGCCGTACTCATCGACGAAATCCAGTATTTCAACCAAAAGGAACTGGGCGCACTCATCATGGCGATGCACAAGGTGCAACAGCGCCAGCTTCCGTTGGTGCTGCTCGGGGCCGGCTTGCCGATCCTGCCCGGCCTGGCCGGCGATTCCAAGTCCTATGCCGAACGGCTGTTCAGCTTTCCGGAAGTCGGGGCGCTGTCGGAGTCGGAAAGCGCCAATGCTCTTCGCGAACCGGCACAAGCGGCCGGCGTCGCCTTTGAATCCGATGCGCTGAAGGAAGTGTTTCAACTGACCAAAGGCTATCCCTATTTCATTCAGGAATGGGGCTACCAAGCGTGGAACTTGGCTCCCACCCCTTCGATTACTCTACCCGTCGTACACGCCGCCACACCCGAAGTCGTTCGCCGCTTGGATGAAAACTTCTTCCGGGTTCGGTTTGACCGGTTGACGCCCGGCGAAAAAAACTTTCTGCGGGCCATGGCTGATTTGGGGCCGGGGCACCATCGCACCGGCGACATCGCCGAGGCATTGGGGATGACCGTGCAAAGCATCGGCCCTGTGCGCTCCAAGTTGATCAAAAAAGGAATGATTTATAGCCCCGCGCATGGGGATATGGCGTGCACGGTTCCCCTGTTCGATGAATTCATGGTCCGCGCGATGCCAAATTTCCAGCGGGCCTAGACAAGAATGACCCGTTTCATGCCAGAGCATCCCCCTGCCTCCAAGAACCGCGCCATCGCCGCGCTCGTCTACGACCTCTACGCCCTCACCCCCGCCGCAATCGCCCTGGTCGAAGGCTCTCCCCCGTAGGCCTCCGGGACGGGTCGGCCTACTATGGGGTTCGCATCATAGCAGCCCATTAAGACAATATATTTCCTGCTGATCCGTTATGTAAGTCTACAGGCAACGTGGAAAGGGATGACGTTATGATCGGCAAGATGGGATGGATAGGTGTTTGCATTACGTGGTTGGCGGCATGGGGGCATTCGCTCGCAGCACCCGCCGCGCATAGCGAAATGGGCGGTGGGTTTTCCTACGAGTGCGACGACGCGTGTCTGCTTCCGGGCGCGCCGGTCCCCGCGGGGAAATACGCCGTGGTGTCGCCGGTGGGGAAGCAGACCGTGCAAATGATCGAACAGGCTCCCCGCCTGGACACGCTAAACGACAAGACGATCGCGGTGGTGGGGGGAAGCTTCATGGCCAACATCACTCACCCCGAGATCAAGCGGCTGATTCTGGCCAATTACCCCACCGCCAAAGTGATTTTGCTGAATGAAATCGGATCTGCTGGCCCTTATCCCGGCCCGGGCGTCAGGCGCGAGTCGAAAGATGAATTCCAAAAGAAACTCAAAGAGATGGGTGTGCAGGCGGTGATTTCGGGGAACGGCGGCTGCGGCCTCTGCACGCCGAAGGAGACCGGGTCGAGCATCGCGGCTGAATACCTCGGCATTCCCGCCGTAACCGTCGCCGCGCCGAACTTCGTGAACCAAGTCTATTCGACCGCCGTAACCCACGGTGTGCCGGCACCGCGCGCCGCCACGTATCCCGGGGCGTTCTCCGCTCACAGTCCTGAGGAACTGGCTCGGAATACGCGCGAAGTCGTCTGGCCTCAGATCGTTGCGGCCCTGACGAAACCGATCACCGAGGCGGAACTCGCGGAACGTCGGAAGGCAGGCGTTGGAGACCCGAAGGATCGGGTGTTTGCGGGCACGATCGAAGGGGTGAATCGGTTCTTCACCGAGCAGCGTTGGTCGGATGGCCTGCCGATCATCCCGCCCACGGTGGAACGGGTCGAAGAGTTTCTTAAATATACGGACCAGCCGTGGGACGCAGTGGTCGGCGTGCTGCCCATCGCCTATCGCGAAACCTTGGTTTGGCATGTGGCCGTCAATGGCGTGATGGCGGGTTGCCCGCCGGAGTTCATGCCTGTGCTGATCGCTTTCACGAAGGCTCTCGCCGATGGAAACTATCGCCGGACACTCGCCAGCACCCACGCGTGGACGCCGTATTGCTGGCTCAACGGCCCGATTGCCCGGCAATTGGGCATCGATGCGCAGCAAGGTCAGATCAACGAGCCACGCAACGCCGCGCTCGGACGCTTCATCAACCTGGCCATGATGAATCTGGGTGGTTACTACATCAAACAGGATCGCATGGGGAGTTTCGGATATCTCATGCCATGGAGCCTGGCGGAGGATGAAGCAGCTTGCCTGGAGATTGGCTGGCAGCCCTACCACGTGCAGAAAGGGTTTGGTTTGAACCAAAACACGCTGACGGCGGCGTCCGCCTTGGCATGGGGCAACAACCTGACCCCGGCATCGCACGAGGGGCAAAAGATCATGGAGATGATGGCGTGGGACGTCGTGGAGAAGGGTCAATTTGCAACGGGGAGCGGGCCGCGGCTCCCGCACCGGACCATCCTGGTCACCG
Source organism: uncultured bacterium (assembly GCA_938005705.1). Classification (GTDB taxonomy): domain Bacteria; phylum Verrucomicrobiota; class Kiritimatiellia; order PWTM01; family PWTM01; genus CALLML01. The sequence goes on along the minus strand of CALLML010000066.1, from coordinate 967 downwards.
AGCATGTCGCGCGCGACCTCGCCCGCCGTTATCCGACGAAAAATAAGTTGGAAGAGGCCCTTGTCGCCACGGCGCGGCGACCGGCGCATGAGCGCGCGTATGCCAACTACTGGGCCAACCCCGGCAGCGCCTTCCCCGCCAGATACACCATGGATATGCACGTCAAGAAGATCATCCGGGACGAAGGCGGCAAACGGACGGCTCCTCCGCCGTGGATGGCGAAGGTTCCCGGGCAGGAACAAATGTACACGGTACCCGTGATGAAGGCCGGCATGACAGCGATTCTCGTGACGGGGGACGCGGACAGAAACAAGGTGCAGACCATGCCCGGCGGCAACACGGCTACGATTGAGATCAAGCTGCCTGCCAACTGGGATACGCTGATGGCAACGCTTGGGTATCGTCCACTGCATGAATTCTTCCTGAAGCCATAGACCCTGAAATAAGAAAAAGAAATCGCTTTTCGGCCGGTACGGGCACGCGCCCGTTGGGACCGGCCTGAAGCAGCGCTTTCACGGTGGATAGGCTGCCAGAGTGTCTGCGGGAACGCAAGAACGAGAAGCGAAGGCGCTCCGGGCCGGTCGGGGCATGCCACGACCGGCCCGGAGCGTGCGTTGACGGGATCGAAGCGCGATGGAGAGACAGACCGGCCCCGCCGCGGGGGCTCAGCCGTCCGCGTACGCCACGATTTGCTCGGCGTCGTAGTCGGGGAACGGGTCGTCGAGCCAGGGCTCGATGACCCGTTCGACAAGCTCAGGCGGAGCCCTTGCCGGCCCGACGCGCACGCCCTGCTGCCACAGGCCGAGGTGGCGGAGGATGCGCTCGATCACGGCGCGGTCGTCGATGAGCGCGACGATCTTCATCTCCCGCGAGCACCGCGGGCACAGCAGCGGGTCGGCTTCCCAGACTTTCTTGATGAGTTCGCGCCATTTCGCGGAAGGGATGCGGCGGGGTTTGTGTTCGGAGA
>CALLML010000065.1 GCA_938005705.1 uncultured bacterium | reverse complement strand
GTTTTTGATTGCACGGTGCCGGAGGCTCGTTGGTTGGTGGCCCAGACCGCTCTTGGCGCAGGCTGTCACGTTTTCAGCGAAAAGCCGCTGGCGGATTCGATGGAAAACGCGCGCCGCATCTGCGCTGCCGCTCGCGCCACCTGCGGACGTTTTACTCAGGTGCCGCTTGTCCGCGCGGTGTTGCGCGGTTGAAGAATCCGAAAGGTTCCAAGGCTTGGAAATAAGCCGAGGCGGGGCTTCCAAGCTTTGGAAACAGGCGGTGCGCATGTTCTCGAATTGCCGGTCCTGGCCTAGATTCACCACGCAGGACGAGCGGCCAAATCTACGCCCTCGCGCAGTCGTACGGTCTCGAGCACGCGGGGAACGTACATGCGCGTTTCAGCGGGCAGGCGGGGAAGAATAGCGTCGAAGTCGCCGTTCGATTCTCGCAACAACCGCGCCACGCGGGTCTCGCCCGCATTGAAGGCGGCCAAGGCCGGAGGCCACGCGCGAAAACGACGATGCAGATGGGCGAGATATCGTGCGGCGGCTTCCGCGTTTTTCAGCGGGTCGAGCCGTTCGTCCGGCGATGCGTCCGGGTTCAGCCCCCAAGCGCGCGCCGTGTTCGGCATGAGTTGGTAAAGACCTACGGCGCCGGCCGGGCTGCGGGCCGACGGGTTGAAGGAGGACTCCACTTCCGCAAGCCAGACGAGGGCATCCGGAACGCCGTTGCGGCGGAAAATGCCCTTCAGCACTTGCGCGGTTATCTTCGCATGCGGCGGAGGGGGGCGCGCGATTCGTTTGTACCATGCGGTGCGTGAGAGTTCCGAGGGCGGCGGGACTGGAGGCGCCTTCGACGGCGTTAACGTCTGGACGTGGACACGGCGAATAGCCTCCACGCGGCGCGCCTCATCGAAATAGTCCAGACGTGCCTCGACCCATGGAAGATAAGGGGCGAGATAAGGATATCGGCGCGCTTCCTTCAGTATTAAATGCATATATGGCTGCAACCGGGCCAGACGCTCGATAGTAGAATCGAACAGAGCCGCCTGGGCCTGCCGCAGCAAATCGAGCGCGAGATCGGGATCGAAATTGTCGAGGGCGTGAGTGAGCGATTGCGGCGCTATGGCACGCACCCTGAGCACCCAGCTTTGAAGCTCCTCGACGTCCTCATCTCCGATTAATTCCGCCGCAACAGAACCGGTGAAAAAAAGAGACAAAACCGCGACGAGTCGTCGCCGACCGCCTGCTCGTGACGCCGCAATACGATGAACCCGACCATCACTGGCAATTACCATGGGATAAAAAATCGTCCTTCGAGGGGAAACGCGTTTTCGATATGGTGCACTATCGGCGCTTCGTTCTGATCCGGATTACCGAGGACTTCGACGATATCAAATCGAAGATATTTGGGTTTGTCGTGCAAACGCCGGATGAACGTCATTGCCGCGCGTGATAACTGAAGGCGCTTGGCTCGATCCACCGCGGTGGAGGGGCGGCCGAACTGCTCGGAGGTGCGCGTCTTGACCTCGACAAACACAAGGGTCTCACCGTCTCGAAACAGCAGATCAATCTCCCCTCGACGTCCGGCGCGGACACGCCGGCCCAGAAATCGCAATCCTTTCGCGCGCAGTCGTTCCTCCGCCCATGATTCACCCCACCGCCCGATGCGATCGCGTTGCGTCGTGGCTTCGTGGAGGCGACGCCGCGCGTTTAGTAGCCTTTGAATCAACCCGCGCATAGGGTCGCGTGGGATCGGGCGGCCGCATGGCGGCACGCGACGGGGCGGAAAGATAATCGGTGTTCGGGGCAGGGACCCCAGCGGTCGAGCGCAGCGAGGTGCGCGGCGGTTCCATATCCTTTATGGCGTGCGAAGCCATACTGAGGCCACTGACACTCCAATTCTTCCATTCGACGATCCCGCGTGACCTTGGCAATGACGCTAGCGGCAGAGATGGAGAGCGAAAGACGGTCTCCCCCGACAATCGCTCGTGACGGGGCGGGCAATTCCGGCACGGGGAGCCCATCCACCAGAAGCGCGTCCGGTGGCTCCGCCAGCGCGGCGACGGCGCGGCGCATGGCCAGCCAGGTGGCGTGCAGAATATTGAGCGTGTCAATTTCCTCCCGCGAGGCCTCGCCAATGCCGTAGCACACGCCTGGATGGGCCAGGAGCCGTTCATAGAAGAGAGCGCGCGTGCGATGCGACAGCCGCTTGGAATCGGTCAACCCGCGGAATAGCGCTGCTTGTTCAAATTCGGCCACGGCCGGTTCGAAGACGACGCAGACAGCGACCACGGGACCCGCCAGCGGACCGCGTCCGGCCTCATCCACGCCTCCTACTCGACGACGTCCGCGCGTCCATTCTTCTCGCTCGAACGTCAGCACAGGAGCGCCCTCCGTCCTTCATTCCACGCTTTTGATGCGGGCGGCTTTTCCACTACGTTTGCGTAAATAGTATAGCTTTGCGCGGCGCACGCGACCATGGCCGATGGTTTCCACACGGATAATGTGGGGGGAGTGAACCGGAAAAACACGCTCCACGCCTTCGCCAAACGACACCCGTCGGACGGTGAAGGTCTCTGTAGCCCCATGGCCGTCGCGGGCGATCACCGTCCCGGCAAAGACCTGTACACGATCCTTTTCGCCCTCGCGAATCCTCACATGGACGCGTACTTGATCGCCGATACTGAAGTCGCCCAGAGGCTCCTTGCGTCGGTTCTCCATATCGATCTTATCCAGCACATTCGTCTTGCGCATGTTCCTGTCTCCCGCGTTTTGGACAGCCTCAACACGTCCGGTGGACCGGCAAGGCTTCAAGCAAATCCGGGCGGCGCTCGCGTGTGCGCCGCAGCGATTGCTCGGCGCGCCAGCGAGCGATCTCTTTGTGATGGCCCGAGAGCAATACCTCCGGCACCTTCATGCCTCGAAACTCCGGCGGCCTCGTGTATTGCGGATATTCGAGTCTTCCTTGACTGAACGATTCTTCTACAGTCGCGTCAGACGCGCCCAGAACTCCGGCCCGCAGCCGGACGACGGCGTCGGCGACGACTGCCCCGGCCAAGGCTCCGTTCGTCAGCACATAATCGCCGATGCTGATTTCGTCGTCGGCCAAGCCAATCCGGATCCGTTCGTCGAAACCCTCATAATGGCCGCACACCAACAGCAAGTGTGTTCGTGCTGCCAATTCCCGCGCCACCGCTTGCGTGAAAGGGCGACCCTGAGGCGTCAGAAGCACTGTATAACCGTCCTCGCCGCGAACCGATTCGACGGCAGCAAAGACCGGTTCTGGTTTGAGGATCATGCCTGGGCCTCCACCATAGGGACGGTCATCGGCCGTGCGATGGCGGTCGTGGGTGAAATCGCGAGGATTGACCACCTGAAATCGTACGGCCCCTTTACGTGCCGCTCGTTTCAATATGCTCTCATCGAGAAATCCGGCGAGCATTCTGGGAAAAAGCGTGATAAAATCAATCTGGAGAGGCCTCGCCATGAACAGAATCCTATTATTGAACCACTTCCACCAACGCGCGACGGCCTGTCCGGTGCGCGATCGCGGTGGCCAGCGTCCTCAAGGCGCCGATTGTCCTTCCGCCTTTGCCGATGATCTTGCCAAGATCATCTGGATGACAGCGTACCTCGAATAACAGCGTTTTTTCCCCTTCCATCTCCACGACACGGACGCGATCCGGATGATCGGCTAAAGCGCGGATGGCGGTCTCGATCAATTCTTTCATGATCCGACAAAGCCGTCAGTTCGCCTCGGGTGTGGATGCCGGAGACGCAACTGGTGCGGCGGTCGGTGCGGATACCTGGGCACGTCGGAGCAGGCTGCGTACGGTCTCTGACAAATGCGCCCCGCATCCGATCCAATATTGAATGCGATCCAGCTTGATCTGCAGATTGTCGCTTTTTTTCTTGGGGTCATACCAGCCCAGGTCCTCGAGAAACCGCCCACGCGTGGCTTTCCGCTCATCGGAGGCCACAATCCGGAAAAAGGGGACCTTTCGTCCGCCCGTTCTGCGCAATCGCACCATGACTGCCATCGAGTTCGATCCCTTTCTCATGGCAAGCCCTCCGCACCCCGCGGCGCCGGCCATGTTCTACAAAGAGGCCTTTATATCGCATCAGATGCCTCTGTGCAATCCTTTTTGCCGGCGCCGGATTTCTTTCATCATCCGTTTCATCTGGTCGAATTGACGCAATAGTTCGTTCACTTCAGCGACGCTGACGCCACTGCCACGGGCGATGCGCGCTCGCCGTCGCCCGTCTATGCGTTCCGGATGGCGGCGTTCCCATGGTGTCATGCTCAAGAGGATGGCCTCCGTCCGCCGAAGCTGGCGGCCGGGGTCCGCTCCGGCCGCCGGACGGAGAGATTTGGGCAGAACCTCTGCCCCGGGCAGCATATCGAGAAGACGATCCAGCGGACCCATTTTTCGCACCTGGCGGATTTGAGCGAGCAGGTCCTCCAGTGAGAAGTGTTCGCCGCCGAGAGAAGTTTCGAGTTTTCCCCCCGTCTCGCGCGCCATGACTTCCTCTGCACGCTCAACAAGCGTCACCACATCACCCATGCCGAGAATACGGGAAGCCATCCGTTCGGGGTGGAAGACCACCAGATCATCCGGTTTCTCGCCTGCGCCCGCCATCAGAATAGGCCGCTTTGTCACGGAAACGACTGAAAGCGCCGCGCCGCCTCGCGCGTCGCCGTCCAGCTTAGTGAGAATAAGGCCGGTTAGATCGATTGCCTGATGGAACGTCTCGGCGACCTGTACAGACTCCTGGCCGATAGCGGCGTCGAGCACAAGAACGCGGTTGCGTGGTCGCGTGGCTCCCGCGATCTCCTTCAATTCTCGGATTAGATCTTCGTCAATTTGAAATCGTCCGCCGGAGTCATAGATGACGACGTCGTGACCCTCTGCTCGAGCTCGTTCAAGTGCGCGGGCCGCCGCGGCGGGCGCCGTATCGCCCGGCAGCGGAGCGGCAAAATCTACCCCGAGCGAGCAGGCCAGCACAGCTAGCTGCTCGACAGCAGCGGGCCGGCGCAGATCGCAGGCGGCGAGTAACGAGCGGAGTCCGCGACGCTTCCAGAACGACGCTAATTTCGCAGCGGTCGTGGTCTTACCGGAGCCGTGCAATCCGAAAAGGAGGACGCCCGAAGGCCTCTCGCTCAAATCAAAATCCCCCCCCTTGCCGCCCAGCAGACGAACGAGCTCGTCATGGATGCGTTTGATGATTTGTTGGCCAGGGGTAATACTGTCGAGAACCTTCTCGCCGAGACATCGCTCGCGGACGCGGGCAGTGAAATCCTTGACGACCTCGTAATGGACGTCCGCTTCTAGCAACGCGAGGCGCACCTCTCGGAGGGCGTCCTGAACGTTTCGTTCGGTCAATTTCCCATAACCGCGTAATGTTTTGAATACGCGATGGAGCGAGCTGGCTAGACGATCGAACATGCCGCAAAGGAAAACCGTAAGAGGCGCCGGAAGTCAAGCGGAGCGAGACTCGCGAAAGAGAGATAGGATGACTTGGCCCGGATTATTCATGAAGGTCGTTGGATCGGGGCTGATGTGGCCAGTGCGGCACCGGGATCGGAGTTGGGGGGGGGGGAGGCGGTATGCGGAACCTTGTCAGATGACCTATCCCGACCTTTTTTGATACGATTTGGATTCGCGTCGGCAGACCTCAGCCCTCCGGCGGGTGAGCCGGTGAACACGAGAAGATGTGACCGAGTCCTTCGCCGCTAGATTGGCACCGCCGCGCACCATCTCCACCACTTCTTGCATTTTGCGCGCCAGCACACTGTTGGAGGCCACGCCGATGCCGTAGCCGATGCTTTGATTGTCGAGCCAGTCCAGCAGGTCGGGGCGGCGAAGCGCCGTCGGCGCGTAGCGGTATCGTATCCGCAGACTGCCCAGCAGCGTATCGGCGAGGGCGCGAGCCCTGCGATACAGGTTGCTGCGCCGCGCGGCATTCTCGAATCGGCAGCGCGTGGCTGACAGGCCAGGTCTGGATCCGGGAGACCGCGCCCACAGGCGGGCTTGAACACGGGATCGCCGGCCAGTGCGACGGTCCTTCTTGCCTGGCTGTTATTATCCGTGTGCGGCCAGATCACTCAACAGTGCCTGAACCCGGCGTGATATCGCACCACCCATCATAGCTCAACAACCGCCGGTCCGGCAGCTCGGCGAGGGTCAGCAAGAGCAGGGTTTCATCTGCGCCTGATCGTGCCAGGGTTATGGCGGAGTATTGGCCTGTGGCCACGTCGAAGGTTCGCATGTTTGCGGCTCGACCGGTCGCCATATCGTCGGGCGTCTCCCCGATCATGGCGGAATTGTTCGGGGTGCGCGTCTGACTTGCGCGGGCGACGAACAGGGTTTCCGGGTCGGGTTTAAACCGACGACCTGGTCGATGCCGATGATGACGGAGAATGGCCGGCGCAGGCCATATGCTCGCAAAATCCGGATGGTGCCGTTCGCCTTGCGGTTGGTGGCGATCGTTCAGCGGCAGCCCTGGCGTCGCAGGTTTCGGACACAGTCCGCAGCCCCGGAAAGCGGGCGCAAACATACACGCACGCAAATCGGGAAAACAATACGATGGTAGGCCGCTGCTCGTCGCGCAAGCATTATTGAAGATGCGGCGGGGCCCGCGCGCGCAAACATATTCACGAGAGATCGGCCAATCGTCGCCTGGATGAATGGAGCCGATTGCGATGTGGGAAAAGAACAGCAAATAAAGGCATCGGCGAAGGGGGGCGAAAATCGTTTACCCCAGCGACCCCGCGCCAATCGCCGGTTTTTCTCGCCCTCCTCAAAAAATACGAATTTTTCGACCCTTTAGGTCTTGACGCGGGTAT
>CALLML010000064.1 GCA_938005705.1 uncultured bacterium | reverse complement strand
AAGCGGCGCGCCCGAGGATTCCGCTCCGTTCGCAATCTCATCACGATGATCTATCTGCTCCTCGCCAAGCTGGACCTACAAGTGCCGTCCATCACTCCCGCGCCCGTCCCATGAGCTACCCACACAAAACAGCGAAGAGGCTGTATTCCTCGTGGTCATATCCGCGAAGAGGTTCAGCGGAGAACAGCCGGCGGAGCGAAAAACTGTAGGACGATCTGGATCACAGGGAACGAATAGCAAGCTGTCCGACCGCTTCAAAAAACAGCCCCGACGGGCATAGGCCGTGAGAAGCGCCGCCAAAACGAGACGCTATCGCCATGGCTGGATGGGGAAGGCAGGGGTCCACAGACGGAAGAGGGATGCGAGGTGTAATTTTTGCCTCCCTCCTCTAATTGAATCGCAAAAACGATTTGGGAAAATCAGTCTGCCGCGCCGTTGATATCGCCGGTCCGACCCTTTTCCTCAATCCACGTACCCGTCATTCTCCGGTCGCTCAGAGTCAGCGTGGATACGCCTGTGATCTGGTCCACATTCACCACGGCTGTTCCCTGAAGGACGCCTGTGATACGGACATTTTTTCCGGCCGCGCTGACGCCTTTAACGTTGAACTGGGCGATGACCGCGTCGCCGGACAGGATCGTTGTTTGTTCATTCAGCGCCGTCGTACGATTCGCGCCGGTATTCGTCGTGATGCTACCGAATTCCCCTGTATAAACAGATCCGTTATTGTCCACGATGGTGATCCTGTTGCCCTCTTGCGTCAGCGAGAAGGAGTAAATACGGATGCCCGACGCGCCGGAACCCGGCCGGTTCGTACCGGTCTGCGTTGCATCGGTCGTCGAAGCATAGCGGATGACCACCTTGACGCCGGCCGGCACCACGCCGCGCACCATCCATGCGCCGGTGTCATAGACGATCCTACCGTTAATCGCGCCCAACCCGCTGGCCACCAGCGTACCACTGCCATTGTCCAGCCAGTACATATCGCCGGCTTCGACAACAAACGTGCCGGGCACGATATTGCCGCGGCCCGCCACGCCGGTGAAGATGGCCGTCACGCCATCGCCCGTGGCGACGAGTTGACGCGCGGTCGTGTTGGTGATATCCGAAGCCCCGGGCAGGGCGGTATAATCAGTAACCAGCAAGCCGCCGTTTACGCCGCGATAGACTCCGCTGAAATTCACCCAGTTATAGCGATCAGAGAAATGCTCCGCGCTTCCGCCGGATTGCCACTCACAGCCTGCTACGAGAGCGATCGCCGCCAAGCCTGTCGCCGCTGAAACCCAGCTATTACTTTTCATATGTCGCCAGCTCCCTCTTTACGGTCCCCGTACCTGCACTTCCCAGACTGTCGGCGTTTCATACTATCCACCCAGCGGAGAATGCGCAAGCGCAATTCGTCCTCCGAAGGAGATGAAACTTTCGAACATTTATTTGAATCCGCCGGCGCGTGCAATCGATTTTTTTAACGGACGCTTTCCTGGGACGATTCGACGGCCACGTTCAGATGCACCTCTCGCAGTTGGCGGGCATCCACCCGATCTGGCGCACCCATCATGAGATCCACCGCTTTTTGTGTCTTGGGAAACGCAATGACATCCCGAATGCTTTCGGCGCCGACCAACAGCATGACGAGCCGGTCAAATCCCAGCGCGATGCCCCCGTGGGGCGGGGCGCCGTATTCCAGGGCACGGATCAGATGACCAAACCGAGACTCCATATCTCCATTGGAAATGCCCAGCACACGGAAAATGCGGCGCTGCAGCTCGGCGTCATGAATCCGGATACTTCCGCCGCCGAGCTCAACGCCGTTGAGCACAATGTCGTAGGCACGCGCGCGCACCCGCAGCGGATCGCTCTCCAGCAGCGGCAAGTCTTCCGGGAGCGGCGCGGTGAACGGATGGTGCATGGAGCTCAGTCGTCCTTCCTCATCGCGTTCCAGCAGCGGAAATTCGGTCACCCAAGTGAACGCGAAAGGCTGGCCTTCGGCGGCTCGGGCCTGCTCGGCGGCGATCAGGCGCAGCCGGCCCAGCGCAGGGTGCACAACCTCGGGTCGATCCGCCGCAAACAAGATCAGGTCGCCCGGTCGGATACCGAGCCGTTCGGTCAGCGCCGATTTTTCGCCTTCCGAGAAGAATTTAACAATCGGCGATTTCCAGCTGCCATCGTCCTGCACGCGGATATGCGCCAGGCCGGCCAGCCCGCTTGTTTTGGCCAACGCCGTCCAGTCCTCTGCCATTTTGAGCGAGATACCCGCCAGCCCCCGGGCATTGAGTGCTTTCACGACACCGCCGTTCCGAACCGCCTCCGCGAAGACCTGGAATCGCGACTCTCGGAATACATCGCTCAGGTCCGTGATCGGCATGCCGAACCGCAGGTCCGGCTTGTCACTGCCGTATCGGCTCATGGCTTCCGCGTACGTCATTCGCGGCAGGGGTAACGACGGAGGGGTATGTCCCACGGCGCGCATCATTACGGCAATCAGCCCATCCGTCAGCGCCAAAATATCGTCCGGCTCGACAAACGACATTTCAATGTCGATTTGCGTGAATTCCGGCTGGCGATCTGCGCGCAAGTCCTCGTCGCGGAAGCACCGGGCAAGCTGAAAATAACGATCCATTCCCGCAATCATCAGCAACTGCTTGTATTGCTGAGGAGCCTGCGGCAGGGCGTAGAAGCGGCCCGGATTAACGCGGCTCGGCACCAGATAGTCGCGCGCCCCTTCCGGCGTGCTTTTGGTGAGAATCGGCGTCTCGATTTCCAGAAAGCCGGCGTGATCCAGGTAGGATCGCGCCGCCTGCGCGATCGCGTGGCGCTGGGTGAGACGCCGCGCCATCAAAGGCCGGCGGAGGTCCAGATACCGATAGGTGAATCGCAGATCCTCGGAGACACGTTCGGCGGCGTCATCGTCGAGGGGAAATGGCGGCGTCCGGCTTTTGTTGAGAATTTCGATTGTTTCCCCACGCACCTCGATTTCACCGGTGGACAGTTTGGGATTGACCATCTCGGTCGGCCGAGCCTCCACCACCCCGGTGATGCGCACGACGTATTCGGGGCGGACACTTTGGGCGATATCCCAAGCACACCGGGAATCACGCGGATCGAACACAGCCTGCGTCACGCCGTGGCGATCGCGCAAATCCATGAAAATCAGTCCTCCGTGATCCCGAACGGTCTGGGCCCAACCACACAGCGCGACACGCCGCCCCGTATGCGTGGACCGCAATTCTCCGCAGGTGTGAGTTCGCAACATCCGCACATCCCTTTTTTTCCCGCCCGCCTCCGCGCGAGGAATAGTTTCTTAGCATAGGACAGGCCGCCGGTATCTGTCAAATGCCGAGCCAATTGCGCCGGGCGAACGTGTCGAGGACATGCTGATAATACCGGCGACGGAACGGGGGGCGAACAACCTGGCCTACTCGGAATCGGCCGTCAGAACGCGCGGGCGCAAAACAGAACGGCGTTTCCCCAGGAGAAAAGGCGGACCGAAGCCCCGTGTTTTGCACCGGCATAGATAGCCTCACTGGCGTGAGCGATCATCCGCTCTCCCTCCCCTTTGTTCCTTGTATGATAGCGCACGGATCGAGATCGAGGCGGGAACAGGGATCCACGGATCTTGCTCTGATGAATCGCGGATGCGGGGCCGTTTCCGACGTATCGTATTTGCCCGCGTGCGCATCTTTTCGGGTTAACGTGAATCCGAACGGGATCGCCTTTGCCATCGGTAGGAACGAGACAATCTTGTTATACCACCGCTTTGCAGCTAAAGTGGCACCATCACAAACCGGAATAGACACGCATATACGAAAGCGAGGCGATCATGGCGATTCGACGGGCATTGATCAGCGTCTGGGATAAAACGGGCGTCGTGGAACTAGCGCGGGCGCTCGCCGAATACGGAGCGGAAATTGTCTCCACCGGCGGCACCGCGAGATTGCTGCGCGAGGTGGGACTCGCGGTGCGCGACATTTCCGAACTGACGGGCTTTCCGGAAATGCTCGACGGCCGGGTTAAGACCCTGCATCCCAAAGTCCATGGGGGCCTCTTGCACCTGCGCGGCAACCTGGCGCACGAAGCGACCATACAGAAACACGGCATTCCGCCGATTGATTTCGTCTGCGTCAATCTCTATCCCTTCGAGGCGACGGTCGCTAAACCGAACGTCACCTTCGAGGAGGCCATCGAGAACATTGACATCGGCGGGCCGGCGATGATCCGGTCGGCAGCGAAGAACATGCGTTCGGTGACGGTCATCACCGATCCGGCCGACTATCCGCGCGTAATCGAATGCCTGCGCGCCCACAACGGCGACACCACGGAGGCGCTGCGATTCGAGTTGGGTCGCAAGGCCTTTGCGCGTACGGCGGCCTACGACGCCGCCATAACCGCCTGGCTGGCCGCGCGCGAGCCGCACGCTGACGCCCCGCTCGTGCGCGCGTGGGCCGGCGGCGTCCGGCTGCGCTACGGCGAAAACCCGCACCAATCAGCGCGTTTCTTCCGTGACCCGGCGGTCGCTGAGGCGTGCATCGCTTGGGCGCAGGTCTTGCACGGCAAGGAAATGTCCTACAACAACTACCTCGACGGCGACGCCGCGCTCGAAGCCGTGCGCGAACATTGCGGCGCTCCCGCTGCCGTCGTGATCAAGCATACCAACCCCTGTGGATGCGCCACCGGACGAACGCTCGCAGAAGCGCTCACGGCAGCCTGGGAAGGCGACCCGGTGTCCGCTTTCGGCAGCGTAATCGCCGTCACCGAACCGATGGACCTCGCCGCCGCGCAGGTGCTGAAGGGCCGTTTTGTGGAGGCGCTGATTGCGCCCGACTTCGCGTCCGACGCGCTCGAATTTTTGAAGGGCAAAAGCAAGGACATTCGGTTGTTGAAACTGCATCGTCCCCTCACCCCCGCTGGTCCCAAGACCCTATTGCGCCAGATCAACGGCGGCATCCTGGCCCAAGATGCCGATATCGGCGACGTGCACCACTGGGTGGTGCCGACTGAAACGCCGTTCCCCGATGATCTGCGGCCGCTGGCGGAGTTCGGGGTAAAGGTATGTAAGCACATTAAGTCGAACGCCATTTGCATTGTCCACGAATACCGCGTGGGCCATTACGCGCTCCTCGGCATGGGTGCCGGACAGCCGAACCGCGTGGATTCCGTGCGCAAACTCGCCGCAGCGCGCGCCGCCGAAAATATCGCGCGGATGTACCAACAAAGCGGCGGCTACGGCAAGACGCCGACCGAATTTCAACACGCCATCATGCAGCGCGCCGTGCTCGTTTCGGACGCGTTTTTCCCCTTCCCCGACAATATCCAGCACGCGGCCGAAATCGGCATCCGCTTCATCGTCCAGCCCGGCGGCTCGCTGCGCGATGAAGAAGTCATCGCCGCATGCGATCGGTTCGGCATTGCGATGGCCTTCACCGGCATGCGGCATTTTCGACATTGATGCCGCGTGTGGGCGGAAACACAGCAACCCGAGCACGTCAGTTGTAGAACCCGATTTTTACGCATCTTCACGGCCGCAGCCATCCCCCGAAGAATCAACGAATGTTTATCGGATGCCCCTGCATCTGCAATTCGACCGATTGCGAGCGCCGATTGCGCCACGGACTTTCTCGATCGGGGTCAGTCATTCGGATGTGATGATCGGCCTCTTTCGGGCTAGCGGGGAAACGACACCAGAAGGTTCCGAGTTGTGCCGGTTGTTCGGCGTCCCGCACGGCAAAGGGCGTCGAAAAGCCGGCGACGGAACTGGGGCTCGTCAGGATTCCGCGCGAGGTCCGGTCATTTTCCACAGCGCCATCGGCTCCGCTTCCCATGTCATCTCATCCGCATTCGACGGAGGATTTCCGGGAATTCGCATTCGGCGCAGTGGGAGCGGTTGTGCAGGCAGTAGTCCTGGAAAATCTGCAACAGCCCCTGCCGACGGAGGCCGGTGTCATAAAGCGACGGCGGATGGCCCGCGCCGAAAAGCGTACGCGCCATCAACCGTAGGCGGTCGCTCGGCGCCTCCGGCGGCAGGCGGTCGAGCCAACCCGCATCAAACGGCGCGCGAACGTCAAGCGCCGCCAGCAGCGGGACGCAGACATTGATGAGAATGGCCGTCGCCCGGGCGCGCCCGATCAGCGCCGCGGGCTTCAGGGAGGCGCGCCCGGCGCGCGAGGCGTGAAAGGCCCAAAACGTGCCGGCGCGCACATCCAACCACTCCAGCAGACATGCCGCCGCATCCGCTCCGCTTGCCCGATGGCGCAACTCGTCCGCGGGATGCCCCCATCGGCTGAAGAACGTCGCCGCGCCCGCGATTCGGCGCGCGGGATGATTGGCCGGACGTGCGCCCGCCAGGCGCCATTCCGACGGGTCCACGCGGACGCCGCGCTGAGACAGCGGGGATTTCCACCAATGGTCCCATAGCCGCCTCGCATGGCGGCGGGCCTCGACGCTCCAACCGGGCTTCCATCCTTCGCTCAGCAGTCCGGCCGCGCCGGCGAGCAGGGCTTCCGCCTTTTCCGCATCGTCTCCGGCTTCGCTCCGCAGGCGTTCCAGTGGCAGCAGGGCGGCAAGGCGTCGGAATGGGACCTTGTTGTGCGGATAGCCCAGCGCGACCAGATATTCCTCATAAAACACCTGGTCTGCGCCCCGCTCCACGACGGCCGCCGCCAAGCGCTCGGCCCGGCGGCGCAAGCGCTCCTCGCCCGCGGCATTGAGCAACGCCTCCTTTTCGTCGGGCGTCCAGCCGGCCAGCACAGCGGCGCATGGTGCGGGCTGGGTGGGTGCTGCGTAGGGATACGCGGCTGGATCAATCTGATCAAAGGAAAAAAGCGGGGTGGCCATCAGCGCTTCGCGCAGGGCGATCTGCACCGCGCCGGTGGGAAGTGCGGCCGGCGGCAGCGCGCCGCCGAAGTACGTCACATGGACGCGGACACGCGCATAGCGAGGGTCCTGCGCATGGCCGTGCGCCGTCCAGTCGCTCGGGCGCACATGAACCTCGACATCGCCCTCGATCCGCCGCGCGCCGGCGCCCAGCCGAAGGGCGGCATCGAGAAAATCGGGGCCCGGACCCAGATTCCAGCGTCCCGGATACTCCACTTGCACGGGTTCGCCGTCCGTCGTCTTCAGCGATTTCGGACGAAAACGCTCGTCAAACCAGACGCATTGCAACGCGCGTTCGGTTTCGGGACCTGGGTCCTGCGTCGGCGTTTCCCGAGCATGTCCCAGCGAGACGCTCGGGCGCGGGCGATAGCGCCGCGCGTGCGGGAACAGGGTATCGGAAAAGGAGAGCGACGACGCCAATGGAAATCTCAAATTCATCGCTAGCCTCCGAAATTACCGCGGCGCCGACGGAGCGGCAAGTCGGCGAAAAAAGAACGATTCCAGCCCTTTCTCGGACAAATGGCGGTTTCTCAGATCAAGTGCAACAGGCCGCACGTTATCCACAGGCGACGCGGGCGGCTGCGACAAGCCAGGGAGCCCATTCTCGCTGCTTGCACACCTGTAGGGATTACTGGCTTGAAAAGGAATTCCCAGGGTTGTCCGGTTCGATCCTATCGAACGAACGATGCAACTTAAAAAGAGCAACCCTTGGGCTACGGGCATATTCGGGGGGAAGAACGAGAAGTCATCATGATGGAACGGGCGAACGGCGGGAGCATCGGGGGGATCGCGCGGAGGCGTCGGCGAAGGGAGGCGAACATCGTTTACCCTAACGACCCCGCGCTATCCGCCGGCAATTCACAGACGGCGTGGAAGCCGACCCTCCATTTCCATCGCAAGCCAGTGGAGGGTCGGGTCCCGCCCCGACCGTACAATCCTCCGAATTATCACGCCCTGCGTTGAGTTTCCGAACGGCCGTTTTTACACGCGCATCCACACTGAGGAAAAACCTGATTGACCGAGCAGAAGGCGAGGAAATTGATTCGAAAATTTAATGCCGGATTGACCCTTGCAGGCAAAAAAGTTACAAATAAACTGTAACAAACATCGTCCAACAAAACGCGCCCCCTTCGTCTAGTGGTCTAGGACATCAGGTTCTCATCCTGGAAACAGGGGTTCGATTCCCCTAGGGGGTGCCAGGCACGGCGATCGTGGCTGAAAAAATCCAGCATCAGATTTTCGGTGGCCGCGAGAGCGCTGCCCGTGCTTATCGCCGACTCTGTGTGGGAGAAGCGGGATTGTTTTTCTTTCTCCGTTACGAAGTGGCGCAGCTCTTTTTCAAAAATCTCCCCGGCGCGCTCGGATTGGCCCTGCGCCGATGTGTCTGGCAAGGGTTACTCGAGCGAATGGGGCGCGGATGTATCATCGGCGAAAGAGTGACGGTGCGCCACCCCCGGGCCATCCGGCTCGGTGAACGCGTGGTGTTGGACGACGGCGCCGTGATGGACGCCAAGGGCGGACGGATCGTGATTGGCGATGACGTCTTTATCTCGCGGGACGCGGCACTCTCATGCAAGGAGGGCCTCATCGAACTGGGCAGCCATATCACGATCGGCCCTCGCGCGCTTATTCAGTCGGTTGGAGAAAGTCGGGTGCGTATTGGCGATTACGCGATGATCGCCGCCAACGTCTATGTCATCGGCTGCGGTAACTACCGTACGGACCGGGTTGATATTCCGATGTTCGAACAGGGTTTGCTGCCCGGCCAAGGCATCGAGATCGGGCGCGACGTGTGGATCGGGGCAAATGTAGTTGTGTGCGACGGGGCGCGGATCGGCGACGGCGCGATCATTGGCGCGCAGTCACTCGTGCGCGGCGAAATTCCGCCACGCGCCGTCGCTTTCGGATGTCCCGCTACCGTGCGGCGCGGGCGTGGCATAGGTGGCCGGTCAGGCGTGGACACGCTGACACAGAGCCCATAGAGGAATCCGACATCGTCCTCCACCGGTGCTTAAAAAATGCAAATGACTAAATAAAACGAATGTGGCAAACGTTCCAATCCGGTAGCGGGGTGCGGGTGGATCAGCCCCCCTGGGAGAGGAAAAAGCATATGAAGATGCATTATTCAATCAGATGGATGATGGCGATGGCGGCGGGAAGCTGGACGACCCTGGCGTCGGGGCAGGAACTGCGGCGTGCACTGCCAGCCCTCGGCGCGCCGGAACCTGCCGCAGCCGAAATGCGGGAAGCCCGAGCGGAGGGCGGTTTAAAGATTTCTCTGCACGCGGTAAAAAACGAGTTCGAGGCCGGTGAGGCGGTAAAATTGACGCTCACTTTTGAAAATGTGTCCGGGGAGAACTTGCGCGTGTTTATGCCGGTTCCGCGCCTGGCCGAGGATAACTTGGAAGTCCGTGTCAATGGCCCGGCGGTGTTTCGAAGCGGCTTTCAGGTGCGGAACATGATGGCCTTTCTGCCCGGTCCGGCGTCGTTTCCGGAAATAAAACCCGGCGAAAAGAAAACCTTCGACTTCGTCGTGAACGGTAATCCGCCCATAGTGCAGCCTGGCGGTATTATTCTGGGCGCCGTAGGTGAATATCACATTCAAGTCGTGTACACCTACCAGGGCGCCGGGGCGGAGAACATCGGTGACATGATCGAAGGGCGCTTGGCGCCGGCGGCGGATTTTGAGCCGTGGCGCGGCACCGTGGTCTCAGCGCCAATCGCGATCCGGGTGAATGGAACTGTCAACCCCCTGAAGAAGGGTCCCGCCCTTCGCGGGGCTCTGGTTGAGCCCATGAGTGGAACACCGTTGGAAGAGCTTCCCGCGCGTTCTTTGCGCGTTCCGAGTCAGCCAGTAACGGATAAGGATACAGGCCTATGAGATTCCGCAACCCAACAGCAGAAATTTTTGTGCCGGACGGCAAGTCGGAAGACGAAGCCCTGCGCCAGACCACACACCTGGGTATCGGCGCGCACCCGGACGATCTGGAAATCAATATGGCGCACGGCATTCTGGAGTGTTTTGGCCGTGCTGATCGCCGGTTCACCGGCGTTACCTGCACCGACGGCGCAGGCAGTGCGCGCGCCGGCGTATACGCGGACTATTCGAACGAACAAATGGTGGAAGTTCGGCGCCAGGAGCAGCGCGCCGCGGCGCACGTCGGACGCTATGGCGCGATGATCCAGCTCGCCTACACCAGCGCGCAGGTGAAATCGCCCGCCAGCCGGGCGGAGTTGACTCTCGAATTGGCTGACATCCTGCGTATCGCCCGACCGAAGGTCGTCTACACTCACAACCCCGCCGACAAACACGCGACCCATATCGCGGTTTGCTCCGCGACGATCGCCGCACTGCGGATGTTGAAGCCGGACGAACGTCCCGAACGAGTCTACGGCTGCGAGGGGTGGCGCGGCCTGGATTGGCTCCCCGACTCCCACAAGGTCGTGTTGTCCATGGATGCCCATCCCAACTTGGCGATGGCACTAATGGGTGTGTTTGACTCGCAAATCACCGGCGGCAAGCGCTACGATATCGCCGCGGCGGGACGCCGTGCGGCCAATGCCTCCTTTCTGGAATCTCACGCGGTGGACACGGCCAGCGCCGCGGCCTTCGCGGTTGACCTGACGCCGCTGCTCGCCGATGAGACACTCACGCCCGCCGCTTATGTCCAGCGTCTCATCGGCGAATTCCAGGCCGAAGTGCGAAAGGAGTGGACCGCCATCGGTGAAGGCTGATCCGGCTGACAAAGTCGGAATACCCTCTCGCCGTCCCGACGGAATGAGCTCGGCGCTAGAGAGGGCGATTCGTCGTCACGGGAAGCGCCCACCTCCTTGAGGACGAGACATCGGTTTGGAAAAAACGACATTCCGAAGCCCCTCAAAAAGCCGGGAGGGTCACGAAAGACGCGATGCCGGTTCGGATTCATCCCGCACGCGCAGGATGACCTTGCCGATGTTTTCATTCCGTTCCAGAATCGCATGTGCCGCCTCCGCCTCCATGACGGGTAGAATCGCGTGGATGACAGGTCGGACGCTACCATCGGACAGTCTGGGCCATAAGACCCTTTCCAGTTCTTGCAGAATACGCGCCTTTACCGCATTGGTGCGGCTGCGCAGCGTGCTTCCAATGAGACGTAGACCGCGGGTCAGCACCATCCGGAGGGGAATGGTCGTCTCCACGCCGCCGAGCGTTGCCACCAGGATCCATCGGCCGCCGGGCGCCATTTTGCCCAAATGGCGTCCGAGCGCCTCGCCACCGACGCAGTCGAGCGCGATACTGACGGGGTTTGCATCCAGCACCTTCTCGAGATCATCGGTATGGCGAAGGACCACCACATCGGCGCCAAGACGGCGCGCGACCTCGGCCTTCTTCTCCGAGCCCACAGTCGTCACCACTCGAGCGCCGAAAAGCTTGGCAAGCTGAATCGCGGCGATCCCGAGGCCGCTGGCGCCGGCGTGAATGAGCACAGTGTCGTCCGCTTGAATTCCGGCCTCTATCACCAGATTCAAGTAGGCGGTGGCGAACACCTCCGGTAAGGCCGCCCCTTCGGCCATCGACAATCCGAGCGGCAGGGGCAGGACCAGCTCCTCCGGCACAGCCACTCGCTCGGCATAGCCGCCACCGCCCAGAAGGGCGCAGACTTTATCGCCTCGCTTCCATCGGCTTTCAGGTCGCGCTCCGACGATCACGCCGGCCACTTCCAATCCCATCCAGTCCGGCCAGTCGGGCGGCGATGCGTACCGCCCGACACGTTGCAGCAGGTCCGCTCGGTTGACGCCGGCGGCATGAATTTCGATCACGACCTGGCCGGGCTTGGCTTTCGGATCAGGAACCTCGCTCCAGCACAGGTTTTGCTGATCATCTACCCGAAGAGCGCGCATGGCCCGCAACCCTTCTTTCTCGATGCGTCTTCCCGATGGTTTGGCACCTCATAGGCATATCTTGACCATATGGGACTTCCCCGGCGAGTGAATACTGAGCGGATTGCCCTGTAGGATCAAACCGCAAGACAGGCATCCGCGGAGAAATAATAAAAACCTTTTTCCTCATTGGCTCCACCTTTCGTCGGTTTTTCGCCGCCCCGCGACGCGCTGGGCGGCGAACAATCCAACTTGCTCGGCGTGTGGGCCGCGGGGCGGTAGCGCCGCGAAAAAAGTGACCTGCCCGAGCCGTAGTTCGCCCACAGATTCTGGTGACGAGCCAAAATTTTTGACAACAACCCCACAAAAGCATCTACTCGCGTTCTTCGCACCGGCCAGTCACCCGCTACACCCAGCCCTACGCGCCACCCAGCCCCTAACACCCTGATTCCCGTGTCGTTCATGAATAATCCGGGCTAGCGGGCTCCTCTCTCTCGTGTTCGCGGGAGACCGCTTATTCTAACTTCGCCCCTGGTTTCAAATCCGGGGTCCACCACTGCCCGCCCAGGGTTCGCGCTCGCCGCAGCGCGGGACGTGAAGGTGCATGGCACCGCCCCCCTCGGGACATCCTTTCGATGACGATGCGCTCTTCTCTCGTCAAGTGCTTGCCCTTCCGGTTACAGTCGCCTCGTTCCATGCCGTGCTCCTTCCTCTCGTAGCTCTTGGTACAACCACGTGAGAATAGCGATCCACGGTATGGAACGCTCTCCTATACCTGCGGCATTTCACCTTACACTTCCCCCGAAACTTGGGGCCGGCTCTGGTGTGTTGACAAAATTATCGAGGATGATTATTTTTGGTCATAGCGATCATAATTCAATCATCTGGAGTACAGACATGCAGATCGAGCGCAGACAGACCGCGGAGGTGAGGGATCAATTCCGTTCGGTGCGGTGTTCGCTGGCGGAACTGGTGGGCGTGGACTATATCCGGGATGTTTGCGAGGCCAGAGCGGCTCTTACTGGGCAGGGCGTCGAAAGATTGTTGCGGCTGGCCTCGCAAAAGGTGGACTTATTTCCCCGGCGGCTTCAGCACGCGTTGGCGAGACGACTGGGCGATGTGGGGGCCCTGGTAATGACGCCGCAGAGTCGGACCGAGCCGGGGGCGACGACACAAGCGTTTCGCAAGGCGACGCAGATTGGAAGCGCTCCGCTGACCGGGTGGGGATACTATCGGATCGGGGAGGACGGACGGCTCTATCTGTCCTCCAAGAGCGAGCACTACCATGCGCCTTTGGGGCACTCGTTTCCTGGTTACCGCTTGCTGGATCATGCCCGGCGTCTCGGCCTGCCGAACGCCACGCATAACAACACGCGGGGCCATATCACGCGTCAATTGGAGAGCGAGCTGCTCGCGGCGGCCAACGCGCCCTACGGGGGCGGCCCGGCCGGGAAACTCGCTTGCGTACTGAATCTAGAAACCGGCAGTCTCGCGGTCGAGGCCGGCGTTAAGATGATGCTGGCTCGCTTCTATCAGATCCAAGGCGATCGGCCGCCGCCGTTCGACGGCGTCGTGCCGGTTTTCGCGGTGCTGGGCGATACCGAAGGCGGATTGGCGGGCAATTACCATGGAACGACAATTTTAACCCAGGTTCTGCGCGGCATGTGGCCAACACTGGCGGCCAAGTTGACGAAGGCCGGCGTGTTGAAAGTTGCGGCCGTGCGGCCCAACTCCGTCGAGGATCTCGAATCTTTGTTTGCCCGATATGCCGCCGGCACGGAACGTCTGGCTGGTTTTCTGCATGAGCTGGTGCTGATGAACTATGGCGGGGTGCGATTGGAGCAGCGGTTTGTCCGTCGGCTCTACGCACTATGCGAACAGCACGATGTACCGACGCTCTGCGACGAGATTCAGTCGTGCCTCTGGGCTCCCGAGCTTTTTCTGTTTCGCGAGTATGGGATCCGTCCGACGTTGGTGGCGGTGGGCAAAGGTTTTCCCGGTGGCGAATACGCCGCCTCGCGGCTGCTGTTCGAGTCGCAAATGGACGTCCTGCCGCAATTCGGAGCCCTGGTGACCAACGGTCAGGAGGAATTGGCGTCGCTGGCTTACCGGGTGACAATGCGCTGGGCGCAGGCGAACGCGGAGGTGACGGAGGCGGTGGGCCAGTATTACCGTCAGAAGCTGGAGGTGTTGGCCGCCGCTCATTCGAATCATATTCGGGCGGTCGAGGGGCGCGGGCATCTGGCTTCGCTGCTTTTCGGCGATGCCGGAACGGCGGACGCCTTCGCCCGCACAGTCGCGGCTGGAGGGGTGGACATTTCCGTTCAGACGTATAAGCCCGCCTGTCCGCCGGCGGCGCTGACGAAGCTGCCGTTGATTGCCGACCGCGCGGTCGTTGATTTGGTTGTGTCGCGTTTCGAGGCGGCATTGCGGAGGCTGGCGTAGGAGCGGACCATGCGCCCGGATGAACGACAACATGCCATTCTCCGGCGCTTGGCCGAACGAGGCCCGGCGAGCGTATCGGATCTTGTTGCGGAGCTGGACGCCAGCGAAATCACGATCCGCCGGGACTTGGCGGTGCTGGCGGGTCGCGGACTGCTGCGCCGAACGCGCGGTGGAGCGGCCCCCGTGCCGAACGGAACGGCGGAGTTTGTCTTCGAGCAGTCACGGCAACTGGCGCATCTGCCGGCGAAGCGGGCCATTGGTCGGGCCGCCGCCGCGCGCATTGCGCCCGGCACCTCGCTCACGCTGGATACCGGCACCACAACGCTGGAAGTCGCCCGCCATCTGCCGGCCTCGGCAAATCTGCGCGTATTGACCTCGTCGCTGGTGATCGCGTCGCTGCTGCATGCTCGCGAGGACATCGAGCTGATTCTGCTCGGCGGCGCGGTGCGCAAAGGTTCGCCCGACCTGTACGGTCCGCTCACCGAGTGGAACCTGAGCAACTTTCGTGTTGATCTGGCCATCATTGGCGCTGATGCCGTGGGGCCGGATGGTTTGTTCACCACCGACCAGCGGATCGCCCAGGTCTCGCGGGCGATGATCAAGAGCGCGCACGTGGTGTGGCTGGTGGCGGATGCCAGCAAGTTCGGCGCGCGCGCGCTGGTACGGTTCGCCACTTGGGATCGCATTACCAGGGTGGTGACCGATACGACCCTCGGGGGTCAGGAGCGGCGGTGGTTTCGGCGGTTGAATGTGGAATTGGATATGGTCAAGCCCGAATGCCGGGAGGTCGGCCATGGCTGATGCGATTTTCCTCGGCCTTGATGTGGGCACCTCGGCCGTAAAGGCGGCGGCCTTCGACGCGCGGAGCGGCGCCCCGCTCGCCTGGACGACGCAGAAGGTGGCCATCATCAGCCGTTCGGATGGGACGCGTGAAGTCGATCCCAAGAACCTGTTGAACACCGTGCGTCGCTGTGTTCGGGCCGTCGCCCGCGAAACGCGCGATCGCTGGAGAGCCCTGTCGGGCATTGGACTCGCGGCCCAGGGCGGCAGCGGATGTCTAATGAATCGTCAAACTGGACTTGCGCGGACGCCCATGCAACTTTGGAACGACTGGCGGCCGCTCCGTCGCTGGTCGGAGATCGCTGCTCAGCGGCCGCCATCGTACTGGCGGGACCTGGCATATCAGGACGGTCCTGGGGCGGGGCTGGCTCGTCTGATGTGGCTGCGAGAGCACGATTCGGACGCGTGGGACGATCAGGCACTGTACGGTGGGGCGGGGGAATACCTTTATTTTCACCTTACGGGACGATGGCGCCAGGATGTTGGTAATGCACTCCAGATCGGGTGCTATGACGTCGCCGCCAATCGTCTGACGGCGGAGCCGCTATTGCTGGTGGGCGCGCGTCTGGAAAATATCGCGTCCCTGCGCCGCGGCCACGAAACGCATCCGCTCAGCGACGCCGCCGCCCGACTGCTCGGTTGTCGGCCGGGCATTCCCGTGGCTGGGCCCTACATGGACCACGAGGCAGGATTCCTTGCGGGCGCAACCTCGGCCGGCACCGACGTGCTGCAGTGCTCCTTAGGTACGGCCTGGGTAGTCAATTTCGTGAAGTTTCGCCTTCCACCACCATCGGACGGCTTGAATCTTGTGCTGCCGGCGCCGGTGGGGCAGGGGCGGTTGATTGTTCGTGTTCTTCCCGCGGGCAGCGCGACACTGGATTGGGCGAAATCCGCCTGGGGTGGCGGATCAAGAGCGGCGGATCGCATCCTGGCCGAGGATCCGCTTCCGCACGAAGGCCTCATCGGACTGCCCTGGCTGACCTGGCCTAATCCATTCGGCGCATCCGGCGGCGCCGGCGGGCTGCTGGGCGTCGGCGCGCATACGACGCGCGACGACATCCTGCGCGCCTATGTCGCGGGGCTATGCTTCGCCTTCCGACACCTTTTCGAGCCGATGCGGGCTTATGGCCGAAACAGGGTCGTGCTGCTGACCGGCGGCGCAAGCCGCTCCGCCCCGATACGGCGACTACTGGCCGCTCTGCTCGCTCCAGCCGCAGTCCGCTACAGCGCCACCGACGAACTGGCTGGCGCCGGCGGCAGTGTTTGGGTCTTCCAGCCGAAGGCGTCTCGACTGCCCTGCCGGACAGTTCGCGTGTCGGCCGGAATCGTCCAGCGATCCAATGACTCGTATGAGCGTTTCCGCTCCGCCTGTGCCGCGATATCTGCGGGGCTGGGCGATGCCGCCGGATGGCCGTTGAATGCTTTTTCTGGGAGAGCACCGACATGACCGCACCTGTTACCTGGCCTCGCGTGGGACTGTTGCCGCTGTACCTGGCGCTCTACGATGAAATCCTTCCAGAGACGCGCGCCGCATTCACCCCGCTCATTGAGGGCGTGTCCCGCCATTTGCGGCAACGCGGCATCGAAGTGGTCCACGCCGATATCTGCCGAATCGCCGATGAATGTTCCACCGCGATCGCCCACTTCGAGGAAAAGCAGGTGGACGGCATCGCCACACTGCATCTGGCGTATTCCCCATCCTTGGAATCCATCGGCGCGCTCAGTCGGACCACTTTGCCGTTGGTGCTGCTCGATGTGACGATGGATGCCGACTTCGGTTGCGACGTGAACCCCGGGCGCATCCTCTATAACCACGGCATTCATGGCGTGCAGGACCTGGCCAACCTGCTGGTGCGGCGCGGCCGGGCGTTCGAGATCGTCGCCGGTCATGCCGACGATCCGGCCGTTTGGGACCGCGCGGCGGACCTCGTGCGGGCCGCCCGCGCTGCCGCGCGATTCCGCGGCCTTCGGACGGCCCGCATTGGTGAGGCGTTCCCCGGCATGGGCGATTTCGCAGTCGAGCCGCAGGTCCTGAAACAACGGTTCGGCATTACCGTCGAAGCGGTCTCGCTCGATGCGTTGACGGCCGCGACCGCGGCGGTCGGCAAGGACGCCGTTGAGCAAGAACTGGCGGCCGACCGGGAACGGTTCGAGTGCCTGGCGTCGGACGCTGTGCATCGTTGGTCGGTTCGCTTGGGGTTGGGGCTGCGCGCTTTGCTGGCCTCCGGTGGCTACGATGCTTTCAGCGCGAATTTTCAGGTTTTCGACACGCCCGAGGAGCCGCTCTGTACTGTTCCGTTTCTGGAAATATCCAAGTCTATGGCCCGCAGAATCGGCTACGGCGGCGAGGGCGACGTGCTCACGGCCTCGCTGGTGGCGGCGCTGCTCGGTTCCTGGCCTGAGACGACCTTCACCGAGATGTTCTGTCCGGACTGGCGGGGCGGAAGCCTTTTCTTATCGCACATGGGCGAGGTGAACCCGATGGTGCTCGCGGGACGACCGGTGGTGTTGGAGAAAGACTATCCGTTCTCGCGGGCGCGGAATCCGGCCATCATCACCGGCCCATGGAAGACGGGGCCGGCGATGCTCGTCAACCTGGCGCCCGGTCCCGCGGATTCGTTCCGCCTCCTCGCGGCGCCCGTGGAGATTCTGCCCGACGGGACTCACCCGGGCATGGTTGGCGCGATCCGCGCGTGGGCCCGGCCGGCCTGTGCTCTGCCGGATTTTCTTGAGCGCTATTCCCGTTTGGGCGGCACCCACCATTGCGCACTGGTGCGTGGCCATTCTGCGGTGGCCCTGGCGTCATTCGGCCGCTGGCTGGAGATACCCGTGACGGTGATCGAATGAATGCAAGAAAAGCCGTTGGGCCGGTGAGGACAAGTGACATGACCTTGAATCCGGAAGCGGATCTCAGCACCATCGCCTTTTCCGAGCCCCCGTCGGACAAGGCGCGGAACAACGTGGCCCACACCTACGATCCCGTGGCAATCGCCCTTTTCCGATATGACAATTACAAAACGATCGTTCTGTTTGAAGGGAGATGGATAAAACCATGACGACACGGATGGGATTTCAGGATTTCGAGGCTGCATGGCAGGACCGCGCCCGTCTGGCTCTGGATACTATCGCCATGCGTCCGACGCGCGGCATTCCCACTTGGATGCTCAACGCCATGACGTGGTCGCACCTGGAGGCGCTTTCCGGCAATCCCCCGGGCAGTTACCCGAAGGAGCCCATCCGCGTCTACCTGGAGTTTCAGCGGGCCGCCGGCGTCTGTTTTATTGACCAGTGGATCCCCAATAACCCACTCTCGATGCGCGACCAGGGTTATGAAAGTGACATGCCTCGCACCGCCACGACCGGAGCCGGGGTGATCGTGGTGGACGGGATGACCATTGACTCGCCAGAGGCCGTCGTCGAACACATGGAGTCGCGCCTCTTCCCGCAGTGGGAGCAATGGGGCCGCCATTTGGCGCGCGATGCCGACGCGCACGTCGAGCGGCTGATCGCCGGCGAGGTCGAAGTGCAACAACTTTTCGGCATGAACATGCTCAAGGGGCCCTATGCCGGTTTCTTCGCTTTTCCCCACTTCGAGTACGGACGGTACGGCTATGTCAACTATTTTATGGCCTGCGCCCTTTACCCGGAGGTGATCGAGCGCGGCTTCAGCCTCTTCGCGGACGTTGCGACCGTTTACAACCGTCTCGCCGCCCGGGCCATCATCGAGGGCGGCCTGCCCCGGCTGGTCCGACTGGACCACGACATGGCCGACTCGCGCGGGCTACTGGTGGACGTCCGTTGGCTCGAGCAGCGCTGGCTGCCGCACTTTGCAAGGGCGATTCAGCCCTTTCACGACGCCGGCATCCGGTGCATCTGGCACTGCGACGGCAACCTGATGGCGCTCGTGCCGTGGCTGCTCGAGGCGGGCGTCGGCGGCTTCCAGGGGTTCCAGTACGAAGACGGCATGGACTACCCACGGATCTGCCGCATGACCGACCGCGATGGCGGGCCTCTGCTCATTATCGCTGGCGTCAGTGTCACGCGCACGTTGCCGCAGGGGACTCCCGCCGCCGTGCGGGATGAGCTCCGGTGGCTCGTCGAGCATGGACCGCCGGTGGGCCTGATGCTCGGCTGTAGCAGCTCTATCGCCCCCGGCGTACCAATGGAAAACATGAAGGCCCTGATCGAAGGGCTGACCTACTACCGCGAACATGGTCGCGGTCACCTATGAGGAGCAAACCAATGAACAACTCCATCTTCGACACCGACCGCCGCATCCGCCTGGGCATTTGGGGCCTCGGTCGCGGCCGGGATTTCTTCAAAACGGCAAAGGCATTGAATTTCGATGTTGTGGCCGGTTGCGACTTCAACGAGCACATGCGGCGAGCGTTTCGGGAGGCCAACCCGGACGCGTTCGTCACAGCCGACGCCGATGAGTTTCTGGCGCAGGACTTCGATGCCGTGCTCTTGGCCACCTTTTGCCCAAACCACGCCGCCGATGCCATCCGCTGCCTGGCCGCGGGTAAACACGTACTCTCAGAGGTCACGGCTTTTTTCACTTTGGCCGAGGGCGTCGCGCTGGTCGAAGCGGTGGAGAAAAGCGGTCGGGTCTACAATCTGGCGGAGAACTATCCGTTCACGCCGGTCCTGCGATATCTGAAGCGCAAGTGGGACGAAGGTCTCTTCGGAAAATTAATGTACGCCGAGTTCGAGTATGTGCACGAGTGCCGCTTGCTGGCGTACACCTACATTGACGGCAAACCGATCGAGCCGGGGGACCGTGTGCATTCGTGGCGGAGCTGGCTCAACTACCACTACTACTGCACGCACTCGCTCGGACCGGCCATGATCATCACCGGCGAGCGGCCGACGGAAGTCGTGGCCCTGCCGGGCGGCCCGCGCCTGCCGGGTTACCTGCCGCTGGCAGAAGAAGGCATGGGCGGCGCGGCTCCCAGCCTGGTGAAGATGAGCGGCGGCGGCATAGTCCGCAATCTGATGGGGGCAACCACCAACGACACGCATATCCAGCGTCTGTGGGGAACGCGCGGCTCGGCGGAGGTCAACGTGGGCGACGAGTTGAAACTACGGCTCGGCGGCGGCGGCCACACATTGAAGCTGCCGGTCCGGCCCTCCGGCGACGCGCTAGATGAACTGGCGCGCTCGACCGGCCACGGCGGCGGCGATTTCTGGGTGCTCTACTACTTCGCCCGGCAGATCCTCACGGGCGTCCCGGCCCCCTTCGACATCTACACCGCCGCCGATGTGACCATCCCGGGCATCCAGGCGGTGCGCTCGGCCCACGCCGGCGGTCAGCCGATGCCCGTGCCTGATTTCCGCGACCCGGCTCAGCGCGATCGCTATCGCACCGATGACTGGCGGCAGAAGCCGTACGACACCCGCAACGGACTCTTCCCCGCAGGAGCCGACCGGACTCGGACGACGCAGTTCTCGACCACGATGGCCGACCTGATCCGATCGTGCCTCCTCTACCGCCAGTGGGCCGACTGGAGCCGGGTCATCGAGGATGTGAAAGAACCTGCCAAAATTCATGCCTTGCGGGATGAATTGATGCGGAAACTCCCGGAGATCCGCCGGACGTACGCCGCGGCGCGGTCGCTGATCGAGGCCTATCCCGAAAGCGACGCCGCGCAGGTCCTGCGCGAAATGCTGACGGAGGTGGGCGACGAATCGCGCGTGATGGCCCCGGGATTCGACGCCGAGTTGCGCAACTGGAACGGGCCATTACCGGAGCGGATACTCGATGTCTCATAATTGTCCGTACCTACTCATGTTCGGCGTTGCGGCCTCCGCAAGCTGAGGCCGCCACAAGGCGCGAGTTTGCTCGCGCCGCAGTGAACGAGCATGTAAAGGCCATTTTGAGAACATGAATAGCGCGCAAAGGAGCCGCCATGTGGCGAGAAACGACGCAACATCAACGCAACCTCGAGATCTGGAAACGCGAGTTTGAATCGTTCGTGCCCCTCCGCGTTCTGGACTTTCATGTCCATGTCGTCAACGCCGCCGCCCTGCCGTCGGGCGAATCGCTGAATGTGGCGGGGCACCTGGTGCGGCACTACGATTTTGAAGAACTGGAGCGGGACCTCCCCGCGGTCTACCCCGGACGCGAGACCCTTGCGGTATGCTTTGGCTGGCCGAGCCCGCGGTTTGACCTGACGGAGAACAACCGCTATGTCGCCGCACACTGCGATGGCCATCGGTTCTTCGGCCTGCGGCTGCTCGACCCCGCGGAGAAGCCGGCCCAGGTCCGGGACGATGTTGCACAAGGCGGATTCTACGGCTTCAAACCCTATCTGAACTATGTTCGAAAGGAGGATCCGAATCAGGTCGAGATACGCGAGATGCTTCCCGAAGCCATTATGGAAATCGCCGACGAACTAGGCCTGGCGGTAATGCTGCACATTCCTCGTTCCGCCCGCCTGGCCGACCCACTGAACCAGCAACAGCTAATAGGGCTTTGTCGCTCATATCCCAACAGCAAGATCGTTCTGGCGCATATCGGTCGGGCCTACTATCTGAGCAATGTCGTCGGCCATCTGGATGCGCTGGCGGCGTGGCCGAACCTGTACATCGACACCGCCATGCTCAACAACGCGGAGGTCCTGGAGCACGCGTTCCGCGTTTTCCCCCGTGAGCGCATTCTCTACGGCACGGACATCCCGATTGCCCTGGCACCGGGCAAGAGCGTGGAGATCAACGACCAGTACACGTATGTCACACCCGTGCCCTGGGAGCTGTCCATCTCGGACCACCGCGGCAAACTGATCTTCACGTCCTTCCTCTACGAACAGTTGCGGGCGATTCGAAAGGCCGTCGAACGACTCGGCCTCGGACCCGATTTCATCCACGCCCTGTTCTACGACAACGGAATGCGGGTGCTGCAAAGCATTCGGAAATAGAGGCGAAATGAATGAAACGTGTAGCTAAACGGATGAAAGATGCTATCGTCGTACCAGTGGCGGAACGATGTAGTTCCCCGGCCACCGGCGGAAGGTTGGGGTCAGGTATCTCCGGCGGCGAAACGCCGGAGCTGCAACTGACGCCTCTTTGGCATGGAAGTGCGCCACTTAGCGGGCTGCGATCGCAAAGAGCGAGGCGACGATAACCCAAGGGTGGATGCAAAGCGCTAACTAAAGGAAATACGACACATGAGCGTTACGCCCCGACTGAACCGATTGTTTGCCTCCGATGGCAAGTGCTTCGACGTGGCCATAGATCACGGCTTCTTCAACGAGCCCTCGTTTCTGGCCGGCATTGAAGACATCGCCCGCGCCGTCCGAGTCGTCGCCGCGGCCCGACCCGACGCCATCCAGCTCAGCCCCGGCCAGGCTCGGCACCTTCAGGGCCTCCCGGGGCCCGACAAGCCCGCGCTGGTGATGCGGACCGATGTGGCCAACTGCTACGGCATGCGACGGTCGCACGTGCTCTTCAGTGAATTGGTCGAGGACGCCGTGCCCACGGCCGTGCGCCTCGACGCCGCCTGCGTGTGCGTGAACTTGCTGCAATTGCCTGACCAGAACGAACTCCACCGCCAGTGCATTCGAAACATCTCCCAATTGCGAGCCGACTGCGATGCCGCGGGGATGCCGCTCATGGTCGAGCCGCTGGTGATGCGAACCAGGGCGGCGGGTGGGTACGAAACCGATGGCGCCCTCGAAAAGATCGTCGCGCTGGTCCGCCAGGCGGTGGAGCTTGGAGCGGACGTGATCAAAGCCGATCCGTGCGACCAGCTCGACGAGTACCACCAAGTGATCGAGGCCGCATCGGGCATCCCAGTGCTGGTGCGCGGCGGTGGCAAGGCCTCCGACGACGAAATCCTGGCCCGGACCGAAAAGGTCATTCGACAGGGCGCCCGCGGCATCGTCTATGGCCGCAATGTCATCCAGCACCGCGTCCCGCAGGCGATCGTGGCGGCGCTGATGGCCATCGTACACGGAGGGGCTAGCGCGGAAGAAGCCAAGAAAATGCTCTGCGCTTAATTCGCTTCCAAGGCTTGAAAGACTGCACCGCTGCGGTTTCCAAGCCCGTGATTTCTCATATCAAGTGCAAAAGCCGCACGTTACCCACAGGCGGCGCGCGCAGCTGCGACGGGCCAGGGAGCCCATTCTCACCGTCTGAGCGTCCCAGGATAACTTGCTTGAAAAGGAATTCCCAGGGTTGTCCGGCTCGATACTATCGAACGAGCGATGCAACTGGAAAGGAGCAACTCTTGGGCTACGGGCATATTCGGGGGGAAGAACGAGAAGTCATCATGATGGAGCGGGCGAACGGCGGGGTGGAGGATCGCATGTCACGTCCTGATTTCCGGTTGTCACTTTTTTGGTTGTTTTCCTCTTGGTGTAGCTCCCGCCAGGGAGCGCCTTTTGCCTCCCCCCGCAGGGGCAAAAAAAATATTTTCACGCCGCCGCCCCATGCACCTCTTCCGGCGTCCGATCGTTCAACGCCGTGTGCGGTCGGCAGTCGGTATAGAGCCACACCGCCTCTTCAATCGCCTTCAGCGCCTCATCATGGATTTTCCATCCGAGGTTGGAATCAGTCCGACGCCTCGTGGTCGTAAGCGTTCGTGATAGGTATGCGGCGGTCACGCCCGAATGCTTTCGGGGTAATTTTGACGCCCGGTGCCGCCTGCCGCCGCTTATATTCGTTGCGATCCACCATCCGCGCCACCCGGCGCACCGTGGCGGCGTCGTAACCCACCGCGACAATCTGCTCCACACCCTCGTCGCGCTCGACATAGCGTTCGAGGATGCCATCCAGCACGGGATAGGGCGGGAGGGTGTCCTGATCCTTCTGGTTTTCGCGCAGCTCGGCGGTGGGCGCGCGGCGAATTGTCGAGGGCGGAATCACGGGCCGCGGCCCCTGGCGATTGCGCCAGCGCGCAAGACGGTACACCAGTGTCTTCGGCACATCCTTCAGTACGGCAAACCCGCCAGCCATGTCGCCGTACAGTGTACAGTAACCGGTGGCTACCTCGCTCTTGTTGCCGGTAGTCACTGCGAGCCAGCCAAATTTGTTGGAGAACGCCATCAGAATGACGCCACGAATCCGCGCCTGGAGGTTTTCCTCCGTCACATCCGGCGCTCGTCCGCGCCAGTGCGGCGTCAGTTCCTCCAGAAACGCCGTGTACAGCCGCTCGATCGGCTGTTCGATGAACGAAATACCCAGCGATTCTGCCACCCGGCGGGCATCCGTGCGAGTGCCCGGCGACGTATAGCGCGACGGCATGCTGATGCCGTGCACGCAGTTCGGCCCGAGCGCATCCACGGCGATGGTCGCGGTGAGGGCAGAGTCAATCCCGCCGCTGAGGCCAACGACGACGCCATGAAAGCCGTTTTTACGAACATAATCCCGGAGGCCGAGCTGCAACGCGGCATACACCTCCGCCTCCGGCGACGGTAACGGTTCGATTCGCGCCGTCGAAGGGCGCCGAAGATATCCCGCCCGCGGCGGCGGACCTACGATATCAAGGCGCGCGCCGGCGCCTTCCGATCCCTCCTCGACGACCTTTGTGGCCGGTCCCATATCCACGATGAGCAGGTCCTCTTCGAATACCCCGGCTCGGGCCCACACGCGACTTTCATCTATCGCGATGCTTCCACCGTCAAAGACCAGCTCGTCCTGCCCGCCGACGAGATTACAATAAAGCAAGGGGGCGCCCACGGCGCGCGCAGCCGCCCGGAGCACCCGCTCCCGCAGGCGGATTTTGCGGTAAAAGTAAGGCGAACTGGAGAGATTCACCACAAAATCCACAGCCCCCCGCAAGCTGACGCAGGGCGGTTTTTCAGGGTGCCAAGAATCCTCGCAGATATGAATGCCGATACGCCATGGCCCCATGCGAATACGACCTGGACGCTCACCAGGCCGGAAGAGGCGGACCTCATCGAACACACCGTAGTTCGGCAGCAACATCTTGTCATAGACGCCGATGCGCCGTCCGCCGGCGAAGGCGAAAGCGGAATTGAACCGCGCTCCGTCGGGCGCGTGGCGCGGCGCACCGACCAAGACGACCGGACCGGTCGGCAGTCGCCGCTCCAAATCGGAGAGGAATCGCTCCACATCGGCCAGAAAATGGGGACGGAGAACCAGATCTTCCGGCGGATACCCCGACAGCGCCATTTCGGGGAACACAATCAGATCAGCCCGCTTCCGTACGGCAACGTGCGCGATCTCCGCAATGCGTTCCGCGTTTGCGTGTAGCGCGCCGACCGTCGGATTGATCTGGGCCAGACAGACACGCAGCAAGTTCATGGGAACCGTATCATCTTGCGACACCCCCTCAATCCCGACAAGAAAATAGCCCCCGTCGAAACGCACTGACGCTGAAGGGAAGGGGAGACAAAGGGACAGAGAATTAGTTTCAAAAAGTTCCGGAAAAGTTGAGAGGTCGGACCTTCTCT
>CALLML010000063.1 GCA_938005705.1 uncultured bacterium | reverse complement strand
GCTGTTGGAGGCCACGCCGATATCGTAGCCGATGCGCTGATCGTCGAGCCAGTCGAGCAGGTCGCTGCGGGCGAAGGCGCTGTCGGCGCGCAGCCAGAACTGGGCCTTGATCCAGAGGGATTTGAGGCGCGGGACCAGACGCCGAAGGACCGGCAGGACGCAGGGCATCGGCGTTGCCGGGACGCAAGAGCAGCACGAGCGGATACTTCCGGGGATCATCATCCAACGAAAGGGTGATGACCAGGGGCAGGTAGCACCAGGTGTCGTAGTCCCCGTTGAAGAAGGTCAGTTGCTGCGCGCCGTAGGTGGGCGTGCAGGTCGGATCCACATCGATCCAGACCCTGCGCGCAGCACGGTGTCGTTTACTAATGCTCTCGAAATTGTCTTTACATGCTCGTTCCCTGCGGCGCGAGCAAGCTCGCGCCCTACGGCCGAAGAACGTAGGGCCTCCGCTTGCTGAGGCCGCGACGCCGTAAACGAGTATGTCAGGACAAATATTGAGACGACTAGTAATGCCTGTCTGTGCGTGTCCACACGCAGACAGATCCCTGCGGACGCGCCATGACTCTGGGCTTCTTTCAGTGATCGGCCTCGCAGCCTCCGCCCAGCCCGTCGCTACGGCTGTCGTCACTTCATCCGGTGATCTCCTCCCAGATAACAAGTCCATGCCCATGCTGGGCACACGTCGAACGGCTCCACGCCTTTTTGGAAATGGGTGCCAAACCATGCGGCGGGCAATGGACTACCCGCCCTGCCCGCTCACAGCCATAGTTCCTCCGGTAAAACATCCCCCGTGTAGGCCGGGTTTTTGGCACCCTCGCACGCCGCGGGGGGGCGTGAAAGCACTGTCCTCCACCAAAAGCGATAGGGTCAGCATTGTTTTCCCGCTTCCTGATGAAGACCCGCTGTCCCGGTCGATTTGACCCTCGATTTGATGCGGAGTACATATATCGCCGTCGCCATGAATCCGATGCGCGCGCCGCTTTGGTTTCAGTTGGGGCTTCTTCTTGCCCTGGCATGGGTCCTTTTTTCCGTGGTCTTCTGGGATATCCAATCGCGTCGGCTGGATGCCTCACTCATACCGGTCGCCCCTGAAGTCGCCGTGCCCAATGCCGGCCGGCGCCTCTGGCTTGATAACGACAGCGCCTATTGGCTGATCCACGTGCGCGATATGATCGAGAAAGGACGCTGGCGTATTCGCCATACGATGTCTGATAACGCGCCCTATGGGCGCCCCGTGCACTGGAGTCAGTCGCTATCCTGGCTGATCCTTGCCGGTGGAACGATTCGGCGATTCTTCACGGGCCAGCCGCTTTTCGCAGCGGCGGAGGACGCCGCTGTCTGGATCAATCCCGTTCTTCATCTAGCCTTCATGAGCGCGGCCACTCTCGCCATCCACCGACGCCGAGGACCCGTCGCCGCCCTGATTCTCGCCGGCATCCTTCTGACTCAACCTGATTTGGATTCCTGTTTTCAACCCCTTCGTCCGGATCATCAGAGTCTGTTGGTCGTGTTTATCATTGGTTCCCTGTTTTGCCTTTGGGCCAGAGGTCCGGGCCGAATGACGTCGGCGTTACGGACAGGCGTACCTGCGCGATGGAAGCCTTCCGTTTTCGAATCGAATGCCGCCTCCGAACTGCACCCGCCGATTGAGGGTTCCGCGTGCAGACGCCAGTTATGGATACTGTCCGGCATATTGTCGGGTTTGGCTCTATGGATCGGAGCGACAGTCTCGCTGATCGTCTGGACGCCGATCCTCTGTGTTGTGATCTTTCACCGACTCGCCTGGGGCGGGCGCGCCGATCTGTCGGAACCCGTGGGGTGGCGCGCATGGGGGTGGAGCACCGGTCTGACGGCCATCCTGTTCTATTTGGTCGAATATGCTCCCTTTCGAGTCATTCCTCGCTGGGAAGTCAATCATCCGCTCTATGCGCTTTCCTTTATTCTATGGGGTGAAGCGCTTTGCCGAGCGGCCACGCCGGACGGCGTCGTGCGGCGTCGCCGATTCGTCGCGATGGCCCTCGCTCTGGGCGCCCTGCTCCCGCCTGCTCTTCCGCTGCTTTTGCCTGCAGGCTATCACGCGATGCGCGATCCCCTGATGCTTCGGTTTCATCGGGACATCTACGAATTCGGCGGTATCGCCGGCTTTCTGCGTCGAAAGCCCGCCGAAATGGTTGTGCTCCACTTCGGTCTTTTGCCGTTCGTTGTGCTGGCGGCAGTCGCGCGAGGTTTTCGTCGAGCGGCGTCGGAGGCGGATCGCCATTTGGCAATCGCGGGGTGGCTCGCAGTCTTCTTCGGCCTTCTTTCGCTCTTTCAGATACGATGGCTGCCGTATTTTGCCGGTTCCGCGGCCATAGTCGCGTCCGGTTTTGCAGCGAGGGCCGGACATACGGCTGTCACCGCCGGCCCACGGTGCAAATTTGTCGCTTCCATCGGCCACCGAGCCGTGGTTATCGCGCTTTTGCTGCACCCGTTGCTCTTCGCCATCCCCGCAGCATGGCGCATGAGGCAGATCGTCGCCGGCGATATCGTGCGGCCGACGCTTGTGCGCGCAGCCTTGTTCAAACGCCTCGCCTTGAAGCTCCGTGAAGCCATCGACACTACCACCCCGATTTTCATGACCGAACCCGA
Organism: uncultured bacterium; assembly: GCA_938005705.1. GTDB lineage: Bacteria > Verrucomicrobiota > Kiritimatiellia > PWTM01 > PWTM01 > CALLML01. The sequence continues at coordinate 26,674 of CALLML010000063.1, read as the reverse complement.
TGCGGCGGCGGCGCTGTACTACCACGCACGAATTCCGACGATTGCCTCCTACTATTGGGAAAACGATGACGGGTTGCGGGCCTGGTGTGCGTTTTTTGGGGATGAGACCGGTGAAGACGCCGCGCGCATCGCCGCGCGGCGCGGGATCACTCACGCCATGGTTTCGCGCGGAACGGCCCATGCAATGACGGTGCAATGGGTCGCTCGTGGAGTGGAAGACCGCGCAAGCGCGGCGCGGATGGTGGCAGCGAGGCTCGTCGGCAGCGGCCCCCCGATTCCCGATTGGCTCGCACCGAACCCGGGGCTGACAGCCATCGGCATGGGAAAATACCGACTCGAATCGGCGCGCCGTGCGCCGCAAATATGGGACACGCGATTTGCGGTCTTCGATGTGCGTTTCGCCGACTAAACGGCTCGCTCTTCAAAGAAGAGAATCAGTAACGGGATGGACAACAATTAATGCATTCTTTTTGCGGGGCTACAAAAACGCCTCCGCAACTTCCCGTTGGATGCCGACGCACTGTTCCGACAGGATAAGGCGAGTTTTCGCTTTCGCACACCGCCCAGCGTGCGAAGGCCGCCGCGACAAAACGCCGTCATATCAAGGGTTCGTTTTTTAACGCCTTTTCGCTCTACGAAACAAGGCAGACTAATCCGCGCGCTTCGGTTGCGACTTAGGCTGGGTTTTCGACGAAGACACCGTCGCATTCCCTTCCGCTACGGCTGCTCTGTTCCGTTTCTCCCTATCCATTCGCCCTTGTACTCTTCCACTATTCCGCTCTGAAAGACCGGAAATGGTCGTGGGTCGTTCTTGCATTTCGCTTTTCCACGTTTATAGAGTAACCGCTTCGGCATTCCTGTTTCGCGAATGAACCCAAGAACGGCGGAAAAAAAGCAATTGCTACGTTGCTATCGGAAGGAGCGATGTGGTGGCGGGCTGAATGGGATTGCCTTACAGCGATGAATCACACTGAAATTTCACATCCCTTGAGCGAGCGCGAAATATATCGCGGGCTCCGGACTAATATCATTGCCGGAAGTCTGGGCATGGCCTTTTTCGCCGTGGCCACAGGGGTTCCGATCACCATGCTGATGGAGCGCCTCGGAGCTACCGGCGAGCAAATCGGATTGATCGTCACTTGTCAACAAGTCGCAATGGTGGCTCAGATTCCGGCTGCGCTGCTGGCGGAGCATCTTCGTTCCCGAAAGATCGCTTTTGCGTCGTTGGCGCTGGGACACCGTGTGCTCTGGTTCGTCCCCGCGTTGTTGCCGCTGCTCTTTCCCGAAGGCGCTGCCACCACGATCCGGGTGATCATTGCCGTCGTGGCTGTCAGCAGTTTGATGGCGCAGGCTTCCGCTCCTCTGTGGTACAGTTGGGTTTCTGATCTTGTTCCTGACGATCGCAGCGGACGGTTTTGGGGAACGCGCCAAAGCACGGTCACGTTCTCGTTCCTTATCATGACCGCCCTGGCAGGTTGGTTACTGGACCGCTTCACCGGTCCTGCCCACGCACTGACAGGTTTCTCCGTTGTCTTCGGTGCCGGTGCGATGCTCGGCGTCGCAGACATCCTTGTCCACCTGTGGGTGCCTGAACCGCTCCAGAAGGCGACAGGCGAAAATTCCCCCCTACGACGTCTGATGGAATTACTGCGCGACGCCGATTTCAGGCGTTTGACTTTGATCATGGGGGCGTGGACGTTTTCCCTGGGTCTGATCGGATCATTCGGCATCGTGTATTTGAAAAGGGCTTTCGATGCCTCTTACCTCCAGCTTTCCGTGCTAAGCGTGATTGCCTCTCTTGGCACCGTGATCGCCAGTACGGTGCTTGGTCTAGCCATTGATCGCATCGGCGCGCGTCCTTTTGGCGCTTTTTTGTTGTTCGTCTGTCCGCTGATGGGGGCCGTATGGTGGCTGGTTTCGCCCCACACTGTGGAGATTCCCCTGGCGGGCCATGTCTGGCGCGTACCACAGCCGATCCTCGTGATCGGGGGAGCGAATCTTCTGGCAGGCGCCTTATATTCAAGCGTGGGGCTCTGCCACATGAAGCTTCTGGGCGCCGTAACATCGAGGCATCATGGTCGCACGCTCGCCATGGCCGTGCATTGGACCTTTATCGGGCTCGTCGGCTCCCTGGGGCCTTGGGCGGGCGGCAAATTCATGGATATGTACACCTCGATAGATCCGGGCTGGCGGCTGCCGCTGGGGCCGTCCTGGAGCTTTTTCCATTGGTTGTTGCTCTTTCACGCGCTGATCTGCTGGTTCGTCGCCGCCCCTCTGATGCTCGGTCTGCGTCGTGGCGTGAAAGAGCCCTCTTTCGGCGCCGTTTTGGCGCGTCTGCGCCCCGGCAATCCGCTTCGCGCGGCGGGCATGCTCTACGACATGTGGCTGGCCGTGACCACCAACTCCAGCGACACCCGCGCCCGTGCCATTCGCCGGCTGGGAGAAAAACGAGCGACCGTCGCCGTATCCGACCTGATTCGCAAGCTGGATGACCCGTCCGCCGAGGTGCGCGAGGAGGCCGCAATGGCGCTCGGACGCATCGGCGGGGATGAAGCAATCGCAGCGCTGATTGAGGAACTGCGCGATCCGCAGTCCGACGTGGCCCTACCGGTGGCCCGCGCCCTTCGCCGCGCCCGCGATCCGCGCAGTGTGGACGCGCTTATGGGCGCGCTCGAGACCGGTGATCGCGAGACGGCCGTGGAAAGCGCCCGCGCCCTCGGCGCCATCGGCGACCCGCGCGCGGCGGAGGCCCTGCGGGACACCCTGCGCTCGACGCGCGACCTGGTGCTGGCAACGGCCTCCGGCGAGGCGCTCGCGCGGCTCGGTATGATTGATGCGATCTACGATATCCTCCCCAGAATCAAGACTGCGTCGAATCCCGTGCTGCGGCGGGCGCTGTGCGTCGCCGTCGGGGATCTGCTGGGTGAGCCCGGCGAGTTTTACAGCATCCTCGCCCGCGAAGAGGAAACCCACGGCATCGAAGTCGAACGTCTGCTGCGTCAGATACGCCGATGGATGGAACGAAGTGATTCCGGCCTCGATCTTGCTACGGTCGAACGACTGAAGCAAGGGACCCACGCGATTCAGAACGCGTTTGACGAGGAACAAATTCCCCTTTGCGCCGATCGAATGGTCGCCTGGGCCCGTGAATTCACCGAGGCCATACCATGGCCCCCTCCCAGAAAAAATCGTTCGTCGCCGAGCGTGAAGAACGATCCCGCCGCGCGGGTCGCTGCGATGCTGTGGTTTCTTGACCTTTTAAACCGCCACTGGGTGGACGTTGAACTCGGCCACCGCGACCGCACCGATCTGTTACTGGGCATATACGCGCTGTACGCGCTTGTTCAAACTTATATGGGAACATGAACGCGAAGGGTCGAATGGGATTCAGCCTACGGTATCTTCCCTACAGTCGCGGTTCGATTGGGCGACCTCGCGCAAGGCCACGATCATCGCTCGCATGTCAGGGGGCAACGGCGCGGTGAATTCGAGGCGTTGGCCGGTGCGGGGATGGTCGAATGCGAGCGTGACGGCATGAAGCATCTGTCGGACCGGTGGCGCTGGCAGTTCCTCGTGACGTCCGCGCCCGTACATGGGGTCGCCCACCACCGGATGGCCGATATGCGCCATGTGCACGCGAATCTGGTGTGTCCGACCCGTCTCGATGCGCAACGACAACAATGACACCTTTCCGTAGGATTCCATCCGCTCGTAATGCGTCACCGCCCGCCGTCCCGATTCCACGCGGGCGCTCATTTTCTTCCGGTTTCCGGGACTGCGGCCGATGAGGGTCTCGATGCGCCCAACGGGCGGCTCCGGAATGCCCCACACGAGCGCCCGATACTCTTTCCTCACGATGCGCGCGCGGAATTGTCGGGTCAAATCCACCATCGCCGCCTCGTTTTTGGCCACGACCATCACGCCACTGGTGTCACGGTCCAGCCGGTGCACAACGCCTGGACGCCGCTCGCCGCCGATGCCGGCTAGGTCATGGCAATGATGCAGCAGGGCATTGACGAGCGTGCCGTCCGTATGGCCGGGGGCGGGATGGACAACGAGTCCCGGCGGTTTGTCGAGCACGATCACATCGCGATCTTCATAGAGAATGGGAACCGGTATCTCCTGGGGCACCAGAGGAATTTCGAGCGGCGCGGCGGAGACGGACCATGAGACACGATCGCCGAGGCAGAGCCGGTGATTCGGCTTGCGCGGAAGGTTATTGACACGGACGCCGCCCTCGCGAATCAACTGCTGCCATCGTGAACGTGAATGCTCTGGCTGTACGCGGGTCAACCAGACATCGAGCCGCTCCCCCGCTTCATCGGGAGCGATCACGTGTTCGTGAGCGATCCCGTCCTCCGTCATCATTCTCCCGAAGCCTCATGGTCGCTCACCGGTTGCCGCAGGAAGACCCCGCCGCGAAACCACAGGGCGACCCCGATGATCAAAAGCACCAGACTGATGATTTGCGCCACCGTCAATCCCGCCCATCGCAAGCGTGCGTCGCCGCGAAGAAACTCCAGCAAAAACCGCCCAGTCGGATAGGACATCAAGTATAAGGCCAAGATATCGCCGCTTCGATGTCGTCGCGACCAGGCCCGCAGCAGCATCATATAAATCAGGACATTCGCCGCAGACTCATAGAGCTGAACTGGATGGCGATCCACCCCCTCGAAGGAGCAGCGCAAAGGGCCATCCGTAGGCGCACCATAACAACAGCCGTTGATGAAGCAGCCGATGCGTCCGAAGGCATGTCCCAGCGGCACGGCACTGATTGCGAAATCGCCCATTTCCAGCAGCGGCCGTTTTCGATGGCGTGCGAAAATGACCACCGCAAATATCCCGCCAAGAAATCCGCCGTAAAAAACGAGCCCTCCCTGATCAAAGCGCAGGATGGAAAGCGGAGCGTGGCGGTACTCCGGCCAGTTTGCCAGCACATAAGCCACGCGCGCCCCGATGATCCCTCCCCCCATGATCCAGAGGCTGAGGTCGGCGCCTATTTCCGGCGGCCAGCCTTCCCGCTGAGCCCGGCGGTTCCAATGGACAATGCCGGCCAGGAAGCCGAGCGCCACCATGATGCCATACCAGTAAATCGGGCGTCCGAACAAATGAAATGCAACTGGGTCCATGACTCCGACATCAAATCGAAAAAGGCGCCCTTATCACAAGCGCAAAAAAAGTGAACAGCTGGCCTCGCCCGAAAACTTTATGCATGTGGGTAAGACCTACCATGGCCACAGAAGCCGCGATCGCTCTGTCCATGGCGAGGATATTCATGCTGGCGCCGGGGGCAAGTTTGCGATTGAGCCCGTCACCAGTATATGGCTTAATGCGTAGATCGGAAGAATCCGAAGCATATAGAATACGCTAAGAGTCTGTCCGCGTATGCGGCAAGAGCCAGAGGGGTTCAAACTATTCCGTAAAACACAAGATTCATTATGAAGACGATCGAGGCACATGGGTTCAGCGATGACGGTTTCGAGTATTTGATCCGCGATCCGCAACCAGGGCATCGCGACTGGTTCAATTTTTTCTGGAACGAACATTATCTTGCCTGTGCGGGCATCAGCTTGAACGGTTTTTCGCTTTATCAGAACGACGCCGGCGTGGTGACCAATCTCTTTGGCAAGCAGGATATGCGCGAAGATCCTCGCTGGCTCTATCTACGCGACCGCGATACCGGACGCTTCTGGAGCGCTGGTTTCCATCCCTGTCACACGCCGCATGATACGTTTTTATGCCGCCACGGATTGGGCTATACGGTCTTGGAATCGGCCTGCGAAAATATCTGGGCTACTTTCCGCATCTTCGTACCCTCCGATTTTTCCGGTGAAATCTGGACCCTCACCGCTGAAAACCGGTCCAAACGCCCCCGGCGTTTGTCTTTGTTTCCGGTCGCCAACATTCTGCTGGACGGTGTGAACATGCCCTACGGATACGTGGGAGGTGTAACGGCCGAATACCTGCCCCGCGATCGGATGATTTTCTTCCGCAATATGACGCGCACGGTCGTTCATGAACGCTACCGCGCATTCATGTACAGCGACCGCGTTCCATCGCGTACCGATTGCAGCAAGGACCATTTTCTCGGGCGTTATCGTTCATTCTCACGCCCGGAACGAATCGTCGAGGGGCGTCTCGGCAACAGCACGGCTAGCGCCGAGTACATGGTCGGCGCGATGCAGTTTGACCTGACGCTCAAACCGGGCGCCGTTTGGAAGGCGAATGTGGTGCTCGGTATCGTCTTCGACCTGAAAGAGGCGCGGGCCGCCGCGCGACGGTTCCGTGACGCGGCCGCCGTCGAGCGCGCCTTTGAGAAGACTCGGCGCACGTGTCGCGCGCGCGTCTCCGATGGATTGCGCCTGGAGACGCCCGACGAGCGGTTGAATCGGTTGATGAGCGTTTGGCTTAAGCACGAACTTTATCTGATGGCCGACTGGGCCCGGTTTTATTTCAAGGGATACCGCGACACCTGCCAGGACGCCGCCGGCATGAGCATCCTGGACCCCGCCCGCGCGCGGCTCATGCTCCACAAGGCCCTGCGCAATCAACGCTCCGACGGGTTCTGCCCGCGGGCCTTTCGTGTTCCGAGCATGGACATCGCCGCCGCCGACAAACATTACGCCGACTCGCCCTCGTGGATCAGCCACGCGACTCATGCGTTGCTGCGCGAAACCGGTGACCTTTCCCTGCTCGATGAAGTTGTCCCCTACTTTGACCAAGGCGAAGGGACGGTCTGGGATCACAATCTGAGGGCATTGGAATTCCTGTGGAAGGATCGAGGCGTGCACGGCTTGAGTCTTATTCATTACGGCGACTGGAACGATCTCATTGATCACGCCGGTCCCGGAGGAAAAGGCGAAGGCGTTTGGATGAGCATGGCGCTCGCACGTGTCCTCCTGCTCATGGAAGAGATGGCGCGCTGGCGCGGCGATATCCCCCTTGCGGAGCACTGCCGACAACGCCACGGCGAACTGTGCGCGAACATTCGCGCTCACGGCTGGGATGTGGATCGTTTCATTTACGCGATCAATGATGCGGGGAACCCCATTGGCTCGCGCCGAGCCCGCGAGGGGCGAATTTTCATCAATCCACAGTCATGGGCGCTGTTGGGTGGCGTGGTGACGCCCACCGAATATGAACGCATTGCGCGCCGGATCGAGCCGATCGTGGATACGCCCGTCGGGCCTGTCCACTGCTGGCCGCCGTTCACAACCTATGACCCTGGGATCGGACAGCTGACCGGAACGCCGGCGGGTTTCTTCACCAACGGCAATGTGTATTGCCATGCCGCCGGATTCAAAGTCGCCGCCGACCTGGAGGCCGATCGGCATGACAAGGCCTACGACACCCTGTGCCGGATCCTCCCCTCGCCCGACAAGAGCGAGCCTTACGCCCAAGCCAACGGCTACGTCGGGCCGACGGCGCTCCGGCTGTTGCATCACGTCTCCGACGATCCCTGGCGCACCGGCACGGTGGCCTGGCATTTTCTGAATGTCGTGGATCGCCTGCTGGGATTTGGCCGCACGCTGGAGGGATTTCGGATGCGCCCGCGCCTGCCTTCCACGTGGAAACACGCACGATTCATTCGTCCATTTCGTGGCCGGGTCTATGAAGTTGAAATCGAACGCGGCGAGACACCGGGCATTTGGGTGGACGGCGCCCGAATCGAGGGCGACCTGATTCCTGTGCCGAAAGATGGCCCTGCCTCGAAACGTCCTGTCCACGTGCGCTGTGTACTCCCCCGCTGACCCCTGTGAAGACTTGGCATAATCCAAAGAGGCAACCATCCATGAGCCGACAGATCATTTCACTCAACGGGTCCTGGGATCTTGCGTTCGACCCGAAAAATGAGGGCCGGAAAAAGTCCTGGTGGAAGAGATTCCCCCCCCGACATAGCCAAGTGCCTGTCCCCGGCGTCTGGGAACAGGTAAAACCCGGCTACGACGGCATCGGCTGGTATCGAACCCGATTTTCCCCCCCGTCGTTCCCCACGGGAGGGCGCGTTCTGTTGCGTTTTCACGCCGTGGAATATTTCTGCGAGGTCTGGCTCAACGGCGAGCGCCTCGGTGAGAACGAAGGCGGATGGACGCCGTTCACTTTCGAGATCGGCGACCGTCTCCGTGCCGAAAACGAACTGATTGTACGTGTCATCAATCCGCCGATCAACCACGCCATTGAGGGCTTCCGCGCCGGTGCGCCGCTGAATCAGAGCGATCTGCCGATCGGCAAGGCCGCCTGGTACTTCAACTTCGGCGGACTGTGGCAGGGCGTGGACCTCGTCGTCACGGGCCCCGTGCGCATGGAAGACGTCTTCATCCAGCCGCGTCTAGGTGCCCGGCGAGCGGTTGTGTTATTCGAATTCAGCGCCCGTCGACCGCAGACAAAGATCCGTTGGAGCGTTTTTCAAAAAGACGCGCCGAATCATATCGTGGACGCCGGCCAAATCGACAGCTGGCGGAAAGGTCTCATCCGCGGGGAATTCACCGTTCACTTTCCGGAAGATGTCCGCGCCTGGTCGCCGGACGATCCCTGTCTGTACGTGTTGAGGATGGAGGCGGTAACCCCCGATGGCGTGAGCGACACGCTCGACACGCGTTTCGGGATGCGCGAGTTTACCCTGCGCGGAGGGCAGTTCGTTCTCAACGGCTCGCCCATCCGGCTTAAAGGACTTTTGCAACAAGGCGTCTATCCGCGCACGATCGCCGCCCCCGAAGATCTTTCGACCGCTCGCCAGGAATGGATGCTCTTGAAGGAGAACGGCTTCAATTTTTTGCGCGCGCATCTGCGGCCGGCGGACCCCGCCTATCTGGATCTCGCCGACGAGCTTGGTCTCCTGATTGAGGCAGAGCCGCCCATCGGCTGGATTATCAACTCTCCTCGCACCGAAGAACGGTGCCGACGCGCAATCGAAGGGATGATCCGACGCGACCGCAACCATCCCTCCATCGTCTTCTGGTGCTTGCTGAATGAGGCCTATCACTTTCTCGGCTTTACGATGCCGCAAGTGAAACGAATGACGGCACGGCTCGCCGCTTCGGCGCGAAAATACGATCCCACGCGCCTGATGATGGACACCTCCGGCGGGTCAGGTTCCGGCGACGGTGGCGGCTCGGATATCTGGCTACCCTATTCCGACCGCAAGGCGCCGTTGGCGGACGCCCACGCGTATTGTCCCGTGCCGCCGAACGATGCCGCTCTGCGCCGTTATCGCGTCATGGGTAGGCGCGGACGGCTGACGTATATCAGCGAATACGGTGCGCTGGAAATGCCGCCAGATTACGCGGCCGTGGAGCAGCGATACACGCGGCGAGAACGCGCCCTCGGTCTCGAGGATTATCGGCTTCACGCCGATTACCGAACTTCGCTGCAGCGGCATTTTAACCGCGCCAAAATTAAAGACCTGTTCGGCGACCTCAAGGGTTTCATTCGTGCGATTCAGCGCGAGCGGGCACACGATCTGGGCGATATCACCGCGGCGATCTGGACCAATCCGCATATCGCGGGAGCGGCTTATTGCCAGCTCGCAGACGCCAGCGGTGAGCAATTCGGCGTGACCGATATCTGGCGGCGGCCCAAACCCGCGCTGGCGGCAATGGCGAATGCCTGCGCGGATATTCTCGCCGCACCTTGGATCGAACCGCGTGTGTTTTTTGCGGGTCGTCGGGCGGCGATTTCATGCCGCCTCTGGGTCGGGCATCCGCCTGCTGCAGGGCTCCATTGGGACTGCGTGCTGAGAGGGCCCGATGGCGAACACCGCCTGGGGGAAGGTCCGATCCGGAGCGTGCGCGATTCCGGCAACGTGCTTAACGGCTTGCGTCTGGCATTCGCGCCTGGCGAATACGAACTGGTCGGACGTGTCCGGCAGGGGGAACGCATCGAGCATGAACAGCGATTTCGATTCCGCGTGCTGTCGCCGATCGAATATTCCGTACACGATGTCGCCGCCTTCGATCCCCAAGGACGCATCGCCGAAGCACTCCGTGGAACGGGCGTTCGCATCACCCCCTTTACCAACAACACGCGCACACCCGACCGTCCCATTCTCATGGATCTCCATGAGGGGATTCGGCATCGCGTGTTGCTGTTTGAGATCATGGGACAAGCGCGGAAGACAGCGCAGATCGGCGGGTGCCTCGTGCTGTTTGAGCCGGAAATGCTTCTGTTGCGCGACGTACTGTTGCCGGAACCGCCGGGCCTGTCGCCGATGATGCGCTCCACGGTCTACATCCGCCCCCATCCCGTTGTCGCCGGCATGCCCGCCGGCGTCGTGGCTGGCTATGAATATGCGGATGTCCTGCCCCATAACTGGGATGACGCGGAGGAAGTCCACCAACTGGGCGGCGATATCATCGTCGGCGCTTTCGGCGCGCACATGTGGACTCGACCGGCTAACTATTTCTGGGGCGCGGGGCTCTACCGGCTGCCGCTCGGACGCGGCAGCCTCTGGGTCTGCCGGCTGTCGCTGCTGGGGACGTCGTCGGATGCGGCACGCCGCCTTTTTGCCAGTCTGGTCGAGGCGGCACAAAAGGAAATCCGGCCGGTCCATACCGACCGCCTCCTTTCCCGCTGTATCGATCCGCTGTAGTCCGAACGCCGTTCAGCATCAACGGGTCGCAGAAAACGAAAGCCGACACGCAGGGGAACGTGTTGGTGCGGTCGGCCATGAGGCGAGGCCCCTCGAGCAACGGAAAACGGGAGCGAGGGCAAAAGCGCATGGGAGGGCCACCATTTCCGCCGCGCCTTCCGGTGCAAGGCGGGCATCAGATCCCTCTGCTGAAATTCGTGCGGGGCGTGGGATTCCATGCCCTTTCTCAAAGGTTTGAGGCGGCCACCCTCGCGATCATCGCCCGCCGGTCATTCGGCGCAGAGCGGCGCAACGCGTCGCGATGTCTCGCGGGCGCAGTCGCGCCAACCCTTCGAGACCGAAACGCTCCACGGCGAAGGAGGCGAGAACAGCCCCGTATTCCATCGCGCGGCGAATATCCGATTCGCTGATGCGTTCTCGCGAAGCGAGATACCCCATCAAACCCCCAGCAAAGGTGTCGCCCGCGCCCGTCGGATCAATGACCTTCAAAAGCGGAAACGCAGGCATGAAAAAGAAACCGCGGGAACCGCACAACAGGCTCCCGTGTTCACCTTTTTTGACGATAACCCATTGCGGCCCCCAGCGCTGCAAGATCACCGCCGCCGCCGGCAAAGAATGCTGACCGGTCAGATGCCGGGCTTCCGAATCGTTCAGCGTCAAAATATTGGCGCCCCGGATCACCTTTCGTAGGTCTTCCCGCGCCGTCTCGATCCATAGGTCCATCGTATCCACAAGTACCAGCCGCGGTGCTCGCATTTGCTCCAAAACGCGCAGTTGAAGACGCGGTGCAATATTGGCCAGAAAGAGAAACCGGGCCGACCGGTAATGGTCGGGAAGCACCGGATCAAAATCCGCAAAAACATTCAGCTCCGTCGAGAGCGTTCGGCGCCGGTTCATGTCCGTTTCATACACCCCGGACCAGCGAAAGGTGCGGCCCGGCCGGCGTTCGAGCCCCGTCAAGTCCACCCCCCCGCGTCGAAAACAGGCAACATGCCGCCGGCCAAAATCTTCGCCGACAACGCCCACCATGCCGGTTCGAACGAAATGCCGCGCGGCGAGACATGCGTAACTGGCCGAACCTCCGAGAATCTCCTCGCGTCGGGCTGCCGGCGTCTCTATCGTGTCCAATCCGATCGAACCGACCACGACCAGCGCGGGTATAACGGCTCCATTTCCTTCGCCGGTCTGGGACGGCTTATTTCGGCGAAGATTGCTCATCGCTGACATTGGACCACCCCGCCACTCGCGGATCGGCATCGAATTCCGACTCTCCCTGTAGGCCGTTGCCGACAGAGGCGGGCGGAGAACCGACGATCTCCCGGACGGTGATCCGAACCGTGGCGACCTCACTCAGTCCGATGGTTTGTCGCACGGCTTCGCGCACACGATCCTGGAGTCCGCGGCTCACGGTGGGGATCGGAGACCCAGATCGAATACGACAATGCATATCCACCGCCAGCGAGCCGTCTCGCACGATCACTTCCGGCCGAACGGAGACGAGCCACGGGAACTCCATGCTTAGGCGGGCCAAAAAATCGGAGATGGCCGCCAGCGAAACGCGCACCTCGCCCCCCGAATTCTCAAAGGTCACATAGCGGTGACGGGCATCCACGCTCAGAAATGACGCTGTCCATCCCAAAGCGAGAATGATCAACAACACACCAAACAACAGTCGTGACAGCGGATTAAGCACCGCTTCCCACACCTCCGCCGGCAACGTGTCGCCATTACGAACATGCAGCCAGACCAGCCCCACCCCCGCCGCAAACAACAGCAAAGGGATGAGGACCGTCAAAATACCGCGCAGCACTCTCATGGCCGATCCTCCACCGCAAGGCCTGTCCCCCTCTCTCCCTTTCCTTCGCCCGGCAGCCGCACGCTTTGCACCACCACATTTACCGATTTGACCGATTTGCCGGTCATTTGCTCGACGGCCTTGCGAACCTCCTGCTGAATTTCCCAGGCCACACGCGGGATATGGATGCCGTATTCCAGCACGACGTTAAGTTCGATCACAATACTGTTATCTACGACCTCTACATGCACGCCCCGGTCGGCCATCCGTTTGCCGACGATGCCCGCCAGACCATCCGCCAACCCGCCGACGAAGTCTACCACGCCCGCCACTTTCGAGGCCGCGATCCGGGCGATGACGCCGATGACGCTGTTGCTGATATGCACGACGCCGGCCTCATTTTCGAGCTCACGCGACTCCACCTTCGGCACAAAAGGGGGTCCGACCACATTCGTTTTCCGCCGCGTATCCATTCTCATGCCCCTCCGGTTGATGTTGGCTCGGAAACCAGAAAACTGTCCTCCATAAACCGTTCGAGAAACGCCGTACTGTATTGGCCCCGGGCAAACCGCGCGTCGGACATCAGCGCCAGCCCGAGCGGGACCGTTGTCGGCACCCCTTCGATCAAGCACTCCTGCAGTGCGCGACTCATCAGGCGAATTGCCTCAGCACGATCACGTCCGCGCGTGATGATCTTCGCGATCATGCTGTCGTAATAGGGCGAGATTTCATAGCCGCAATAGGCATGCGAATCCACCCGCACGCCGCGTCCGCCCGGGAGATGGAGCCACGAAATCTTGCCTGGAGTGGGCGTGAAATTCCGCCGGGGGTCCTCGGCGTTGACCCGGAACTCGATTGCATGGCCGGTGCTGACCAGGTCTTTTGGGGAAAACGATAGGCGTTCACCGGCCGCCACGCGGATTTGCTCCTTGACGAGGTCCACGCCAGCAACCTCCTCGCTGACCGGATGCTCCACTTGGAGACGCGTGTTCATTTCCATGAAATAAAACTGCGACGTCTCGGCGTCGTACAAAAACTCCACCGTGCCCGCATTGCGATATCCGACGAATTCGGCGGCGTGTACGGCGGCTCGGTGCAAGCGCCGCCGCGTGTCGGCGTTCAGTGCAGGGCTGGGCGACTCCTCCAGCAGCTTCTGATGCCGGCGCTGAATGCTGCAATCGCGCTCGCCGATGTGCACCACGTGGCCGTGATGGTCAGCCATGATTTGGACTTCGATGTGTCGAGCATTTTCGACATACTTCTCGACGTACACAGCCGCGTTGCCAAAAGCCTTTTCCGCTTCGGCGCTGGCCGTGAGAAACCCCTGCGCGAGACTCACGTCGTTGCGCGCAACGCGCATCCCCTTACCGCCGCCTCCGGCGGCTGCCTTGATCAGGACGGGATAGCCCAGCGCCTTGGCGATATCCAAGGCCTCCTCCTTCGTCTTGACGATACCTTCGCTGCCGGGCGTCACAGGCACCTTGGCCTTCTTCATCGTCTCGCGCGCCACGGCCTTGTCGCCCATGCTCCGGATGTTCTCCGATGACGGGCCAATGAAGACAATATTGCACTGCTCGCAGATTTCGGCGAAATGCGCATTTTCTGAGAGAAATCCGTAGCCCGGGTGGATGGCATCCACGTCGGCCACTTCCGCCGCGCTAATGATGTTCGCGATCTTCAGATAGCTGTCGCGGACCGGCGGCGGGCCGATGCATATCGCCTCGTCGGCGAGCTGCACATGCAACGAATGTTCGTCCGCTTCCGAATAGACTGCCACTGTCCGGATCCCCATCTCTCGACACGCCCGAATGATGCGGACGGCAATCTCTCCCCGATTCGCGATCAGCACGCGTTCGAACATACGCCCCTCAGACCGATTCCACCTTGAACAGCGGCTGGCCGTACTGCACCGGCGTGGCGTTCTCCACACAAACCTTCCGAATCACGCCTCGCACCTCGGCTTTGATCTCGTTCATGACCTTCATCGCCTCGATAATTCCCACGACTGTGTCCTCCTCCACCGATTGACCGACCGTGACAAATGGCTCGGCGTCCGGCGATGGAGCCCGATAGAACGTGCCGACGATCGGCGCCTTAATCTCTTTCCATCCCGCTTCCGGATCGCCGGTTCCGGCGGATTCCAGCGGCGAGCTCGGCGCGGCAGGCGCCGGCATGGAAGGAACCGGTAACGCCGCCGGAACGGGCGCGGCCACGACGACCGGCGTTTCGGCGGAGGACCGTCGCTTGACCGCAAGGCGAAACCCCTGATCCTCCATTTCAAACTCAGCCAGATCATTTTCCTTCATCAACGCAACAATTCGTTGGATCTCTTCCAAATTCACAAGCATCTCCTTTCTGTGGCACCGGAAGACCGGCGTTTTAACACGGAGCGCCGGCTTGCCTTCGCTCCTTCCCGCAGTCGCTTTGCCAGACCGTCCAGTGCGAGACGATAGCCATCCACCCCCAGACCCATAATCTGACCGATGCATACCGGCGCCGTCAGACTCTGATGACGAAAGGGTTCGCGAGCAGCGGTGTTCGACAAATGTACTTCAACACACGGCAAGCTCGACGCCGCAATCGCGTCGCGCAAAGCCACGCTGGTATGCGTATAGGCCGCTGGGTTGATAATCAGCCCATCCACCCGACCCACCGCCTCGCCGATGCATCGCACCAATTCGCCTTCGACATCGCTTTGATAAAACTCAATTTCAACACCGAGCCGCGCGGCCTCCTGGCGGAGCATCGCCTCAATATCATTCAGCGTTGCCCGACCGTAAATCCCCGGCTCCCGCCGCCCCAGAAGACGGAGATTAGGGCCATTGACCACCAGAATTTTCAAGTGTCTTGTTTTATCCGTCTCCATCATTTTTTCCTCATTGGCGAGGTGCGCGCGAAACCTAGCATGTCCTGAATTCGGTGTCCATGCGGGATTCCGCTTGCGATTTGGCCGCCGCCCCCGCCATAGTAGAGCGGTCGCCGTCGGGAGAGCGCGGTCCAACGCCCGGGTGGCGGAATGGCAGACGCAAGGGACTTAAAATCCCTCGACCGCAAGGTCATGCGGGTTCGACTCCCGCCCCGGGCACGGCGCCGTCATCGGACGGCGTATTGCCGATGTCCATCAGCCTCACATGAGCATAGATTTTACGCCCCAACCCAATACTGCTCACCGCCTCCGGGTGCTGTTTCATACCGGCGTCATCGAAAGCCTGCCCTCCGCCACGCGCACAGTCCTCACGCTGCTGCGCATCATGGCCCCTGTGTCTTTTGCGGTCTTTCTGCTGAAGCACGCCGGTGGCTTGAACCTCCTGGCGCGCGGGCTCGCGCCTGTTTTCTCGCTGTTCGGAATGCCGGGCGCCTCTGCCCTCGTCTTTATAACCGGCGCTCTTCTCAACATCTATGCCGCCATCGGCGTCATGGACGCCCTCGGCCTATCGAACCGCACAATGACGATCCTCGCCCTCATGGTTCTCACCGCCCACAATCTGCCGGTGGAATGCGCTGTTCAGCGCCGCACGGGTTCGGATCCGTGGCGTCTGCTGGCGTTAAGGCTCAGCGGCGCCTTTTTCGCCGCTGCCGCCCTCAACGCCCTGCTCCCGCCGGACATCCCCGCCGCGGCCCCCCTTGAGGCGATGCCAGCCGCCGCCTCCTTTCTGGATGACCTGGGCGCCTGGATCATCGGATTTACCCGCCTCTCCCTGCGAATGACGGCCATCATTGTTGGCCTGCTCATCGTTCAGCGGTTGCTCGACCGCCTCGGCATCATCCGCGCGCTTACGAACCCTCTGCGGTACCCCCTTCGGATCCTGGGGGTGCCCGACGAGGCAGCTTTTCTCTGGATCGTCGCCAACACCCTCGGTCTGGCCTACGGCGCCGGCGTCCTGATCGCCCATGCGGACGAAGGCCGCATTTCCCGCGAGCACGCGGATCGTTTGAATCATTATATCGCGCTATCTCACTCCCTATTGGAGGACACGATCCTCTTCGCCTCCGTCGGCGTGCCCGTGTTCTGGATCACCGTGCCGCGCTTGATCCTCGGTGCGATCGGCGCGCGGCTCCGTCCGCTCCGGGATTGATTTTTTCCAAAGCTTGGAAGAAAAAGACGTCGGGTTTTCCAAGGCTTGGAAAAACACCCGTGCGGGTCTTCCAAACATTAGAAAAGTATCCTGCCCAATCATGAAGAAACCTGGCGTCACATTCGATCCGTCACTATGCGAAACCAAAAAACGCCCCGCCGTCTTCTTCGATCGCGACGGGATCGTCAACCGCTCGCCTGGGACCGGCTATGTAGAACGGTGGGAGGATTTTCACCTGCTGCCGGCCTTCATCGAGGCGCTGCGCATCGTCCGCGCGCGCGGCTACGAGGCCGTGATTGTGACCAATCAGCGCGGCGTGGCGCTGGGCCGCCTGAGCCGGGCAACGCTCGACGACATCCACCGACGGCTCCGGGACCGGTTGCGCGCCGAAGGATTGAACCTTCTCGATATCCTCGATTGCACCGCCCACGACGATGCCGACCCCCGTCGCAAGCCCAATCCCGGCATGCTCCTGGAGGCCGCAGCACGGCACCACCTCGATCTCGTGCGATCCTGGATGATCGGAGATTCGGAGCGCGATATCGAGGCCGGTCGCCGCGCCGGTTGCGCAATCACCGTCCGCATCGCGCCCGATCACGAACCTACCAGTGCAGACCTTCGCGCCGCCACGATGGATGATCTGCCCCGTCTGCTGATCGAACGCCTCCCGCCGGCGGCGCGCCGGGGGGCCTCCCTTTGATCCGAGCATGGGACGGGCTTGATTGCACCCTTCCTCGCCGAGACCGTTCGCCACCCTTGACCGCGCTTACGCCGAAGGAATCCGCCCGAAGGGTGAGTTCAACTTTCTCAAGAGGTAGGAAACAAAGCCAGGGAATGAAAACGGAGGAGAGGGTCAAATTTCCTCGCCATCATGAGTATCGGGCCTTTTCACAGTTTGATCCATCCATCGTCCGCACCTCCCCACGATATCCGTGCATTGTTTTCGTTCTTCGAACACGGCTTGGAAGTTCGACCGCCTCCTTTTTTTCAGGTCGCCCTCTTCACCTCCACCGCTCATCGGTTGCAATCCGGCCGGCGATTTCTTCTTTTTTTATGGAGTGCTTCTAAAATGGACACCGATATCCGTTGATGATTGACAGACGGTTTCCGGTGAGTAAGATGAACATCCATTTATGTGACAATTTTCGCTTGAGTGCATGACAACCCCTTCCGCCATCCGCATACGCAGAGGGCTGAATATTCCTCTGGCCGGCGCGCCGGCGCGCGAGGTTGTCGATCATCTCAACACCCCGACCGAATCCGCCTTTGTTTCCTGCGGGCTTCCCGGCGTCAAACTGCGCCTCCTTGTCAAAGAGGGCGACGAGGTGCGGCAGGGTCAACCGATCTTGCGCGACAAGGCCCGCGAGGGCCTCACCTTCGCCGCACCGAGCGCCGGCGTGGTACGACGGATCGTCTTCGGACCCCGGCGAGTCATCGAACAGGTTCTCATCGAACCTTGCCCAGCGGACAAGCTCGAACCCTATGAACGCTTCGACGCCGCCGCAATCGTCGGCGCGCCCCGGGAACGCGTGCTCGAACCGCTGCTGAAATCCGGCTTTTTCGGCTTTTTTCGGCGCCGCCCCTTTTCGACCGTGCCGCGGCCCGATGCGAAACCCCGCGATATCTTCGTCAACGGCATGAACACCGCGCCATTTCTCGCCGATATCCACGTCGTCACGCGTGGTTTCGAAGTAGCGTTTCAGGCAGGCCTCGACGCGCTGACGCGACTGACCACTGGTCGGGTGTATCTCTGCCTGCCGGAAAAAACGCAATCGCCCTCTCCCGCCGTGACCGGCGCGCGCAACGTCGAGATTCGCGCGTTTTCCGGACCCCACCCCGCCGGCAACAGCAGCGTGCACATTCACCATGTGGCGCCGATCCGCCCCGGTGACGAGGTTTGGACGATCCGCGCTGCCCATGTGGTTCTGATCGGACGTCTGTTGCTGGAAGGTCAGACACCGCCCGACCGCATCATCGCGCTCGCCGGCCCCGCCGTAACACCGGAATACCGCCGCTACTACCGGGTCCGCGCCGGCATGAGGCTTGATGCGCTGTTTCGTGGGCGTCTGTTCGAGGGCGACGTCCGCGTGGTCTGCGGAGACGCGCTGGCGGGTTCGGCCATTGCGACGGATGGGTTCCTTCCGCCCGGCGCCGAGGCGCTAACCGTCTTGATCGAGGATCGGGAGCGCCACTTTCTGGGTTGGGCGATGCCCGGCTTTGGTGTATTCAGCGATTCGCGCGCGTTCGTCTCTCGTTGGTGGCCATTCCGTCGCGAATGGAACCTGGGCACGAACCGTCATGGCAGCCCCCGCGCGATGGTCGTGACGGGCCTGTACGATCGCTATCTGCCCATGCGCATTTTGCCCGACTTCCTCATTCGCGCCGTTCTGGCGGGCGACATGGAGGAGGCGGTGAAATTGGGCCTCCTGGAAGTGGACCCGGAAGATTTCGCGCTCTGCGCCTTCGCCTGCCCGTCGAAAATGGATCTGGTGGGCATCATCCGCAATGGCTTGGAGCGGCTGGAAAGGGAGGGTCTCTGAGATGCGGGCGATTCGCCGATGGATGGATCGCATCCGGCCTCTGTTTGCGCCCGGCGGGCGTTTTCACAGGCTCCACCCGATTTTCGAGGCCGGCGACACATTTATCTTCACCCCCGCGGATGTCACGGCAGGCCCCCCGCATATCCGCGATGCCGTAGATCTCAAGCGCTGGATGATCATGGTCATCATCGCGCTGGCGCCGTGTCTTCTGTTCGGCATCTACAACGCCGGCCGCCAATATCATCTCGCCAACGCCGTGGCCACGGCGAGCTTCTGGGATCATTGGTGGCGCGGAGCGATCATCGTTCTCCCCATCGTTTTCGTCTCCTATGCGGTCGGCGGTTTCTGGGAAGTGCTGTTTGCCATCGTGCGTAAGCACGAGATCAACGAGGGTTTTCTGGTTACGGGCCTCCTGTTTCCGTTGACGCTGCCCCCGACCGTCCCGCTTTGGCAGGTGGCGCTCGGGATCAGTTTCGGCGTCGTCATCGGCAAGGAAATTTTCGGCGGCACCGGTTTTAACGTCCTCAATCCCGCTCTCACCGCGCGCGCGTTTCTTTTCTTTGCCCATGCCCCGCAAATGACCGGCGACCGTGTCTGGACGGTCCTGGCAGACCCGGCGCGCGCGGCCGAAGGGTTTTCGGGCGCGACGCCCCTGGCGGTCGCCGCCGCCGCACCGAAAGGATCGGATATCTTCGCCGCGCTACGCGAGGCGGGATTCACGTGGCAGGGCATGGCCCTCGGCTTCGAAGGCGGCAGTATCGGCGAGACCTCGCTGATTCCGATCGCGGTCGGCGCGCTGATTCTGATTCTCACCGGCGTTGGCGCGTGGCGAATCATGGCCGGAGGCATGCTCGGCCTGATCGTCACAACGACGCTTTTCAATGCCCTCGCCGGCCCCGCTTATCTGCCCTACCTTGCCCTTCCTTGGACGTGGCATCTGGTGATGGGCAGCTTCGCGTTCGGCCTCGTGTTCATGGCCACCGACCCCGTCTCCGCCGCCGCCACAAATGTCGGCAAATGGATTTACGGCTTTCTTATCGGCGCGCTCGTCGTGCTCGTGCGCGTCGCCAATCCGGCCTTTCCGGAAGGGGTCATGCTCTCGATTCTCTTTATGAACGTCATGGCGCCGCTCGTGGACTATATCGTGGTGCAGGCGCACATCCGCTCGCGTGCGCGGTACCTTCGGAGTTTCGCCCGTGGCTGAACGAAAACATGGCGATGTCTATACGGTGCTCTACGCGGCCGGCGTCTGCGTGGCGTGCAGCCTCGCTCTCGCCGCGGCCGCCGCCGGTTTGCGCCCGCGCCAAGAACGCATGGCCGAGCTCGACCGCCGGTTCAATGTTCTCAAGGCTTTCGGTGCGCCTGTCACCGATGCCGCCGGACGACGCATCGGATCGGACCGAATCGAACAGCTCTACAGCACACACGTCCGCGAGCGCGTCGTAAATGCGCAGACCGGGCAGATCATCGCCGATCGCACGCCCGGGGGTCTCTCCCCCGCCGAACAGGCCGCCGGACGTCTTCTACCGCTCTACGAGTGGATCGAAAATAACCGCGTTGAACGATACGCCTTCCCCGTTTCGGGAAAGGGCCTTTGGTCCACCATCTATGGTTACCTCGCGCTCGACGGCGCCCTGGAAAACGTCGTCGGCCTGACCTTCTACAAACACGGCGAGACACCCGGACTTGGCGGTGAGATCGAAAGCGAATGGTTCCAATCGCAGTTTCGCGGACGACGGCTGATCGTCCCCGAAGGACCGCTTCCGATCGTCATCGCCAAAGGCGCCGCCTCCGAAGCCGAGCGAACCGATCCGAACCGCGTCGTGGTGGACGGCATCAGCGGCGCGACGCTGACGGGCCGCGGTGTCATGGAATTTCTCAACGCGGATATCCGGCGGTATGCGGCGTTCATTCGCTCGAGGAGAGGAGGCTGAGCCATGAGCGGCAAACTCCGCAAAACCTTCACAGATCCGCTGTCGGAAAACAACCCAATCACCATCCAAATTCTCGGTATATGTTCCGCACTCGCCGTGACCGTCCAGTTGCGAACGGCCATCGTCATGGCGCTCGCGCTCACGACCGTGACGGCAGGCTCGAACCTGATCATCTCGCTGTTGCGGCGCGGCATACCGCCCCGCATCCGCCTGATTGTCGAAATGGTGGTGGTATCCACGCTCGTCATTTTGGCCGACCAGTTCCTCCGCGCCTATCTCTTTGATGTCAGCCGGCAGCTCAGCGTATTCGTGGGCCTGATCATCACCAATTGCATCGTGCTCGGACGCCTCGAAGCCTACGCGCTCCAGAATCCACCGTTGCCGTCGCTGCTCGACGGGCTCGGCAACGGCCTCGGCTATGGCGCCGTGCTGGTGTTGGTGGCGTTCATCCGCGAGCTGCTCGGATCGGGCCGTCTATTCGGCGCCGCCGTGCTGCCGGAACACCTGCCGCGCAACGGCTTGGCCCTGCTGGCGCCCGGCGCGTTTATCGTGCTGGGTCTGCTCATCTGGACGCAACGCACGCTAACTAAACATTTCGACTCCGAATGACACCATGGACCTGCTGAGCCTCGCCGTTCGATCCATCTTCATCGAGAACATCCTACTGGCCTCCTTCCTCGGGATGTGCTCCTTTTTGGCCATTTCGAAACGCATGGAGACCGCGATGGGACTCGGAGCGGCCGTGATTTTCGTACAGAGCATCACCGTGCCGGTCAACTGGGCGATCCGCCGCTTTTTGCTCGCTCCCGGCGCGCTCGCATGGACGCGCCTTCCCGCGCTCGCCGCGCTAGACCTGTCGTTTCTTACGTTCGTGTGTTTCATCTCGCTGATCGCCTCGCTCGTACAACTGGTGGAGATGACGCTCGATCGCTTTTTCCCGCGGCTTTACCACGCGCTGGGCATCTTTCTGCCGCTGATTACCGTCAACTGCGCTATCCTCGGCGGCTCGTTGTTCATGGTCGAACGTGCCTACACCTTCCCGGAATCGCTCGTGTACGGCGTCTCGTCCGGCGCCGGTTGGGCGCTGGCGATCACCGCCATGGGGGCGATTCGCCGCAAGCTTCGCTATTCCAATGTCCCCGCGGGGTTGCGCGGACTGGGCGTCACGATGATCCTCACGGGCCTGATGGCCCTCGCGTTCATGTGTTTTTCCGGCATTCAACTCTGAGCGAGCGCTGCGATGTCCATGAATCCCGTTTTTCTGGCGACCGGCGCGGTGGTATTCACCGGCCTGATCGTGCTGCTAACCGCCGGACTGTTGTGGGCGTCCCGACGTCTGATGCCCGGCGGCAACGTCAAAATAGTTATCAATGAAGGCGAACGCACAGTGGACGCCGCCCCTGGCGCGACGCTGCTCAGCGCCCTTGCGGCGAAGGAAATCTATCTGCCTTCCGCTTGTGGCGGCGGCGGCACCTGCGCCATGTGCAAATGCCGCGTGTTGGAAGGCGGCGGTGAATTGCTCCCGACCGAGGCCGGACATATCGGACGCGCCGAAGCGCGGGTCGGTTGGCGGCTCGCCTGCCAGGTGAAGGTGAAGAACGACCTTCGGATCGAAGTCCCCGCCGAAGTCCTCGAAATCCGAAAATTCGAGGGCACTGTCCGCTCCAATCGCAATGTGGCGACCTTTATCAAGGAACTGGTGGTGGACCTGCCGCCCGGCATGACCCTGAATTTCAAGGCCGGCGGTTATATTCAGATGGACATCCCTCCCTACGAGCTTTCGTTCCGGGATTTCGACATCGACGAGCGATTCCGTGATGCGTGGGATAAATTCAAACTCTGGGATTTGAAGTGCGTCAACCGTGAACCGATCTTCCGCGCTTACTCCATGGCCAATTATCCGGCGGAAGGGAATTTGGTGATGCTCAATGTCCGCATCGCCACGCCCCCGCCAAACACGAATCTACCGCCGGGCATCGCCTCGTCTTATATCTTCAGCCTCAAACCGGGCGACAAGGTCGTCATGAGCGGCCCCTATGGCGAGTTTTTCGCCAAGGAGACGGATCGCGAAATGGTCTATATCGGCGGCGGTGCAGGCATGGCACCGATGCGCAGCCACATTTTCGACCTGTTCAAGACCCGAAAAACGACGCGCAAAGTATCGTTCTGGTATGGCGCCCGTTCGCGGCGCGAGATGTTTTACGACGACGAATTCCGAGATCTCGCCCGCCGATTCTCCAATTTCACCTACACGGTCGGGCTGAGCGAACCGCAGCCGGAAGATCACTGGGACGGTCCCACCGGTTTCATTCATCAGGTCGTCTATGACCGATATCTGAAAGATCACCCAGACCCAACGGAAATTGAGTATTACCTGTGCGGTCCGCCGATGATGATCGCCGCCGTCAACCGGATGCTCGACGAACTCGGCGTCGAGAAGGACATGATCGCCTACGATGAATTCGGCTGATCCCATTGCTGCGCGACGGGGCAAGTTTCCCGCATGAACGATTTCGTCTGTCGCCGGTGTGCCGCCTGTTGCCGCTGGCCAGGCCACGTCTTGCTCACCGAAAAAGATATCGCCGCCCTAGCATCCCATATGCGGATGGACACATCCCTGTTCATCGAACGGTATTGCGTCCTTGCACGTAATCGTGCCCAGCTTGCCCTTGCCGAGACGCCGAACGGCGCCTGTGTTTTCCTCGACGGCAATGATTGTTGCGTGTATTCTGTCCGCCCCCTCCAATGCCGGCAGTTTCCGCTCAACTGGTCCGTCGAGGGCTGTCCGGCCGCCAAAAGCCGCAACCCCAATCCGTAAGGGGTTTTCGGGTGGCCATCTCGCCACGGATGTTTCAACCCGTGGAAAATGCGCGGGGGACGCAGCTGGAAGGTCATTGGCGTCCCGCCATCGTGCCGCGCCCATAGAGCCATGCGCGCTCGCGCGCTGCGGCGAAATCATATCGCCGAGAAGTGTCCCAGGAACGGATGATCACGCGCGCGGAACGCCCAGCGCACAAATCTCGACGCACCGCGGCATCGCCCCAAAGCCGATCGAAAAATTCCGGTCGCGTCCCGGGCATCTCCCAAAGCAAGCAGCCACCGAACAATTTCTGAAACTCCACGAACATCTGAACCGCGGCGGAGGCTGGACGCCAGGCCGCTGGATCCCGCACGACGATACGTGCGCCGACACACCATTCGGTGCCGGAGCGATACCGGTGAAATTCAAGCCGGGCGCCAGGCAGTTCCAGCCTGCGCAACACCTGCCAGACGGCACTTTCCAAGCCTTGGAAAGAACTGCGCCTCTTTTTTCCAAGGCTTGGAAAATCAGAGGCCGCCGGCTTCCAAGCCTTGGAAACAGATTCTGGCACGGCGAGCACCTGAAATGAGAGCGGACCGCCGCGGTCGGTCCGCAGCAACGCCATCGCCTCGGAAAAAACGCCCACGGGATAGCCCCAGGCGCTTTCCCAGGCGCGAATACCCGGCGAAGGCGGGATCCAGGGCATATTAGGCGGGCGGCGCCCGTCGGCGATATAGCCGCGCATAGGCATCACCGTCAGATCGAGATCTAGCTGAAACGTCGCTTGGAGCCACCGCGCCGTTTCACCGATGGTCATGCCGTAAACAAAGGGCGCTGGCACGTGGGCGACGAAGCTTTCTAGTGAAGGATCCAGCAAGGGGCCATCAACGATCGCCGCGAGAGGCGACGGACGATCAGCGACCAGGACGGGCTTGCCGGCGAGCGCGGCAGATTCCAGGACATCGCGTAAGGTCGAAACGTAGGTGTAACACCGCGCCCCCAGA
This sequence comes from uncultured bacterium, assembly GCA_938005705.1. Taxonomy (GTDB): domain Bacteria; phylum Verrucomicrobiota; class Kiritimatiellia; order PWTM01; family PWTM01; genus CALLML01. The sequence goes on along the minus strand of CALLML010000063.1, from coordinate 1,937 downwards.
TCCTGTAGATCCACCAACAGCAGGTCTAACGCGCGCCAATCGTCCGGTGTCGGCACGCGACGCGCCCCATAAAGGGACCGCAGTGGCACCCCGTAGAGCGGATGCCTATCGTCGTGGATCGTCTCCCCCGCCCCGCCACCGCCCCAATAGCCGTGTTCGGGAGTGAACACGAGGCGCGGTTTAAGACCGGCAGCGACGAGACGATCGAGCGCAGATATGCCATCGACTCCGACGGCCGCCGCATGGGATATCAGCCCGATCCGCGCGCGGCGCACTCGCAGCGCGCCGTGCGCAATCCAGGTTTCAAGCCCCGTCGCGAAAGCCTTGAGAAGACGGCCGCGCGCCGATCGTTTACTCCACTCTCTCACGCGCGGCAATTTACTTGTCCGTCAGCGCGGCAACGCCAGGCAACTCCTTGCCCTCGAGGAATTCAAGCGACGCCCCGCCGCCGGTGCTGATGTGGGTCATCTTGTCCGCCAGGCCGCTCTGATTCACGGCCGCGACGCTGTCGCCGCCACCGATGATGCTCAGGCAGCGGGTATTCGCGATCGCCTGGGCTACGGCCATGGTGCCGGCGGCGAACGGTTTCATCTCAAAGCAGCCCATGGGACCGTTCCAGACGACCGTCTTCGCGCCGCGAATGGTCTGGGCGAACAGCTCCACCGTCTTCGGGCCGATATCCAGCGCGCGCCACCCGGGCTCAATGCCGGACTCATCAACGATCTTCGTCCGCGCGGCGGCATCGAATTTATCGGCGACAACATGGTCGATCGGCAGCAGCAATTTGATGCCCCGCGCCTGCGCTTGAGCGAGAAGATCGCGTGCGAGGTCGGCTTTGTCCGGTTCGACCAGCGAATCACCGACAGGTAATTTCTTTGCCAAGTAAAACGTATAGGCCATGGCGCCGCCGAGGATCAGCGCGTCCACTTTGGCGAGAAGATTCTGGATCACATTGACCTTGTCGCTGACCTTGGCGCCGCCGAGGATCGCGACGAAGGGCCGTTCAGGACTGGCGAGGGCGCGGCCGAGGTATTCGATTTCCTTTTCCATCAGGAAACCAGCCACATTCTTCTTGTAATATTTGCACACGAGCGCGGTGGAGGCGTGCGCGCGATGGGCCGACCCGAAGGCGTCGTTGACGAAGACCTCGCCGTCCCCCAGCCTCGCCAGTTTGGCGGCCAATTCGGCCTGGAGTTTTTTGGCCTCGGCCTTGCCCGCTTTTTTCTGCTCCTCGGTGGCGTCGTCGGGTAGCCAGGCGGCCTTACCTTCATCGGCGTAGAAGCGCGTGTTTTCGACGAGCAGGACTTCGCCGAGCTTCAGCGCCTGGGCCTGCGCCACGGCGGCGTCGGAGGCGCAATCGGGCGCGAACGCGACGGGGTGTCCGAGCAGTTCGGCGAGGCGTGTGGCGACGGGCTGGAGAGAGTACTTGGCCTCAAAACCTTTCGCCTTCGGGCGTCCGAGATGGCTCATGAGCACGAGCGAGGCGCCCTGGTCGAGGATATGGCGAATGGTGGGCAATGCGGCGCGAATCCGCGTATCGTCGCCGACCTTGCCCTCCTTCACCGGCACATTGAAATCCACGCGGCACAGCACGCGCCGCCCCTTCACGTTTACATCGCGCAATGTAAGTTTGTTCATCATCTTCTTCCTTTCATCACGTCGAGCAACCACCCAACGACTGGTTCAGATATCCAGAATTTTTCATTCTAGCACAAGGGCACCGACAGCGCATGCCGAAAAGACAGCACAGGGCAACCTTTTACCAGGCAGCGATACCGGCAAGCAAGGAAACGCCAGAGCGGTGGACCCCGGATTTGAAACCAGGGGCGAAGTTATGATAAGCGGTCTCTCGCGGGGACGGAAAGGAGCGAGAGATGAGCCAACGAAGGGCGCACAGTGCGGAGTTCAAGGCGCGGGTAGCGCTGGAGGCGGTGAAG
>CALLML010000062.1 GCA_938005705.1 uncultured bacterium | reverse complement strand
CTTCGGAGTCATTCGTCGGCGTATGATGAACAAGGTTTGATTTTCTTCTTCACGGCGGCTCGTTTTCCCTCATGCGGGCTGCGCGCTCAGGGCCCCGGCTGTGCCCCTCTCACGCCGGGGCCCTTTTTTATAACCTCTCCCGAGTGCGTGAACCCCCCGCTATTCCTTGTTTTTCGGGATAAAGGAACCCGCCCCGCAGCGGGTTGCGTCGCCCATCGCCTGCGCGCCTCACCAGGGGCTTGTCTTAGCAACGCGAAAACCAATGAAACCCGAGTAGAGTGAGTGCGCAAAGGAGGAATGGTTTGCCGATTTGGCTGGGCAGGAAGCGGATCAACGAGCCGCCGTCGTTTAAAAAGAGTTTTCTATTGTCCGCGACCGACAGTCGCTCCTTCGCCCATTTTCCCGCTTGCTGAACCCGCGGGCGGACTCGTGATCATGCTGGCAGCGACGCGCTGGTTGCCGTGTACCTGTTCACCTTACGCGCAAGGCGCGCCCGGGTAAAGCCGGTGTTCAGACCCTAACATCAGGATGGGGGTTGAGGCGGTAGCCTTCGCCATGCACGCACTCAATCATGACACCCCACGGCCCTAGTTTCCGCCGCAGACCTACGATCTGCACGTCCACCGTCCGTTTGGAAGCGGGTGCACGTTCACCCGCGTCTGGGCGCGCATTCAGAATTCGATCACGGCTGAATATGATGCCAGGTTCCTCGGCCAAGGTTAGCAGCGTGCGGAATTCCGAGGGCGTCAGATCGGGAATCGGTCGTCCGTTCACATACACGCGAAAACGGGATGGACTGATGCGCAGAGCGCCCACAACGATATCGTCCCGTGCTGGCAACACGCCTCGACGCCGCAATACGGTTTGGATACGCGCTGCCAACTGGGACAGGCCGTCAGGGGAGGTCACAATCACATCATCCGCCCCTGCTGCAATGGCGACCGCCAGGCGCATCGCGCGGGGGTCCGTCGTCAACAGCACCAAGGGTGTGAGAGTCAACCTTGGGTCGGCGCGCAAACGCCGGCACCGGATCAACGCCGCGTTGGAAGGCGGGCTGGCATCCAACGCGACGAAATCAGGCCGCTCGTTCGCCACGCGATCCGATGTGGCCCCCTCGCGAGGCAACATTTCGACGGTATACCCCGCGTTTCGCAACACCTCGTTCCAAGCGGTCGCCGCCGTTTCGTCCGCCCACAACAACAGGCCGCGAATGGGGCGAGCAGGCGGTGGCTCGCCTGCTGCCGTGCAGGTTTTACCGGGTCTAGAACCGGAATCGGGCTCCGATTTCGGCATAGAGTCCGGAAATATTTTCGATGAAGAGGGCATCGTCATTGTCGGGAAAGACCACTACACCGGAATCGGTGGCCTGGAAGGAATACAGCCACTCGCGGCGATATCCCAGATTGACGCTCGCGTACTTCAGAAAATCGAAGCCCGCCCCGAGGGTTCCCCCCAGGCCATAGGCGAGCCCCTGATCATTCCGCCATTGCTCACGGATGCGACCGTCCAACTTCTCATCATTTCCATGACGGGCGAGGCCTTCCACTTCTCCGAAAAAGAAATGGATCGCGCCGAACAGCCGTGCATGCCATTTGGCGGGACGATAGACGCCCCAATAGCCGCCCTGGAGGAGTTTCCAAGTCACCTCGCCATTTTGTTCAAGACGGGCGGATCGTTCGACGATTTCGAGACTTTTGCGGGAGGCGATATGCCGCACGCCAATGTGCCAGCCCCATGCGCCGAGGTCTCCGATTTCGTCACCGCCCTCCTTCCTGTGCCAGTAAAGGATTTCCCAGTCGTCGCGCGTGGTGGCCACGTGGTGGCGCATATCCCGATGCTCCTGCATATTGAATTCGTGACTGAGCCGTTCGCGCCGGAGCGTGAGTTCATGAGGTCCCTGCTTGACGGCGAGCGTCGCGCCCCATCCATCGCCACTCGACTCGCCCTGCTGCCAGTGCTGGCGAGTCCAGTCCGTGTAATCGGCCCGATGCTGGAGTGCGTCGTGGGCATGCGAGAGGTGCCCCGCGCGCAGCATCAGGCTGACGTGCACCGGTTCGTTCCCTTTTTCCGCCGTCTCATCCAGAAACGCCTCGTCGCCGTTCGGCGCCTGGGCCCAAATACGTGCTCCCAGCCATATCAGGGCGGCGCCTGCCGCCCACCAGGTTTTCGTTCGCATGCGTGTCTTCTCCTTTGCGACCCGTCGGGGCCGCGGTTCGGGGTTCAGGATTCCGAGCGTCCCTGACCACGGGGACGCGCCAATCGCTCCACTTGTTCAAGATATCGCTGCACATCTTCCCGCGGCCGCAATTCGAGTGACCGCTTGATCAGTGGAACCGCCTCGGTGAATCGGCGTTGGCGCACGAGCCACTGAGCCTGCCGCAGGGTCGCTTCTGCCGCGTGGCTTTCGAGCCCCGCTGCCCGTTCCAGGTATAGGAACGCCCGATCCAGGTCGCCGCCGGCGGCGTACCGCTGTCCGAGAAGAATCAGGGCCTCGCCATCCAGAGGATCGAGCCGTATGATTTCCTCGAGCAAGGCGATTTGTTCTTTGGTGGGGCGGCCGCGCGCCGCGGCCAGCCGGGCCTCGAGTTTCAAAATGGCGAGCCGTTCCGCCTCATCCTCCGACGGTGCGGCGCGCAGGCGCTCCACCAACCGTTCGGCTTCCTCGGCGGCGCCGCGGACGGCAAGAGATTCCGCGGCGCGCAAAAGCCGCGCGCGGCCCGCGCCGGCGCCGCGGTTGAACGCCCGCTCATATGCGTCCGCGGCGAGTTCGAAGAGCTTTTCGTTCACATAGATATCGCCGAGCGTGTTGAGTTGATCGGCAGTGCTCCAGCCGTTCAGATCGAGCCATTCGTACACTTCGGCAGCCCTCATCGGCTGCCGTTGTCCGATCATCGTGTTGGCCAGCAGCGTCCAATACTCGACGCGAGACGGTTCGCCGGCGAGGAGCCCCTCAATCAACGCAGCCGCTTCCTCGTATTTGCGCAGGCGGAAAAGACAGCGCGCCAGTCCGAGCTGCCAGTCGGTCACCTGCGGTTGCAATAGCATGGCCTGCCGATAGGCGTTTTCTGCCGCGGCAAAGCGGCCGCCATGGGCATGCGCGAAGCCTAGCAGGCCGTAGGTCATGCCATCGGAGGCGCCGAGCGCGATGGCGCGCGCGAGCGGCTCGGCGGCCTCCTGAGGCGCGCCCCTGCGGATATGGGCCAATCCGAGGTTCTTGTGCGCGCGCAAAAACGCCGGGAATTTTGCTATGGCCCGCCGATACCACCCCACCGCGCGTTCCGGCTGGTCGCCTTGCAGATGCAGATTGCCGATCGTGAAATCGAGGACGGCGCTGCGTTGCGGTCCCGCCTGTGCCTCCAGCAGCCGGCGCGCAGCGTCGCGCCCGCCCCGCTTCGCCATCAACCGCATCGCGTTTTCCAGCCAATCGCGCTCTTCCGGCGAAATTTTCGGCTCGATATCGCTGCGAAATCCGTAGGTGCCCAGAAATTCGCGTTGAAAGACCGGGTGTCGCCAGACGGCCTCGATATCCACGGTGGCCTGTCCCCAGGAAACGACGACGCCCGCCCAGAGGGACACCAACAAAAGAATCGGCGTTTTGCTCATGGCTGGTTTCTCACATCGGCACAAAGGTGATAGGAACACGCATTTTGAAAGACACCGAATTCCCCTGCCGTTTGCCGGGTTCGAATCTCCATTTGCGGACGGCGGCCGTCGCTGCGGCGGCCAGGCGCGGATGGGGACTCTGCTCGACCGCCGGGTTCTGTACTCGGCCAGTGCGATCCACGATAAACGTGATGATTACCGTGCCGGCGACGCGCTGACGCCGCAGATCGGGCGGATAGTCCGGCGCCGGCTGCGCGACCGGACGCGGCAGCTGGTCGAGATCGGCGGCTGAAAAAATGTCATCGGTTTCCGACGTCTCCATTTTCGAGCCTTCGAGACCCGGTAAACGAAGGGCAAATTCACCGAAACCATCGCCGGCGCCCGCGTTCAGGACCATTTCCAGCTGAGCCAGATCGAGCGGCGCCGCGGGTTCAGCCACCTCCTGCGGCAACTCCTCGGGCTCGGCTTCGGGGGGCGACTCCGGCGGAGGCGGAGGCGGCGGTGGCGGCAAGTCCACCGATCCCACCGAACGAATCTCCAGATCGCCGCGGGCTGGACGCGTGACCTGTTCGAGCAGCGGCAGGAGCATGAACACCGACCAGGCCGCTAGCAAGGCCAGCGCCAGCGTCATTCCGCCCAGGAGAGATCGCCCAACGCCCCGCGCCACTCTGGAAAAAACGCTGCGCAAGGTTTACGGTCCTCCCGTCGGTCGCGTGGCGATATTCACGCGCGTCGCGCCCGCCAGTTTGGTTTCATCAATGACCCGCACCAACAGTCCCGCCGGCACCGTCTGATCGGTCTGGAGGATAACGGGGAGGTCCTCCTTCTCCAACATGCGGCGGATGAGCGGCCGCACACCGCCGATACCGATATCGGCGCCGCCGTAAACCACTTCACCGCCGGCGGTGATCGCCAGCAGAATGCTGTTCTTGTCCAGCTTTGCGGAGGACGCCGCTTGCGGTTTGTCCACCTCAACTCCCGTCTCCTCGACGAAGGTCGTGGTGACGATGAAAAACAGCAGCAGGATGAAGATGCAGTCAATCAGCGGCGAAATATCAATGCTGGCCGCGGAGTCGTCCGCGTCTCCCATGGATCGAAAGCGGCTCATTCTCCCATTCCTTTCGTCGCCCTGCCGTGGTCCGCACTGCCGGACAGCGCCAGACCGCATTGGGTCTCCAGGTGGGCCACGGTTTTCTCGAAACGGTCGTGCACGCGGGTCAACCCGTATTGAAACACCAGACCGCTCAACGCCAGCACCAGCCCCGTTTCCGTGGTGACGAGCGCTTCGGAAATGCCCTTGGCGATCATGCCCATCGTTTTCTCTCCGCCGGCGCCGGACGCCAGGCCGCGAAACGTCGTGAGCATGCCGGTGACGGTGCCCAGCAGACCGAGCAACGGGGCGGCGCTGACCGCCACGCGCATCACCTGGAGGTCGCGCGCGAAGGGTCGGAACTCGGCCGCGTGGAGGGCTTCAAAAAAATGCCGAAGGGCATCGCGGCTCGTCGCGTGCATGGCCCACCGCAGAATACCGCTCAGGGGCCCCCGGGCGTTCCGGGCATCTCGCCGCCATTTGGCCCAGGCCTTTTCCGGACTGGCGAAGGCGCCGCGCCGGACGAGGTGAAAGAACACGCGCCATCCCACGACGTAGATGACGACGGCATTGACAGCGAGGGCGTACATGGCCCAGCCGCCCGACCGCCAGATCGGCAGCGCCTCCGCGTGCCATCGCTGGATCCAATCGGTCATCCGTTGGTCTCTCCCGCCGTCGCCGTCACGGTTTCGTCGAGCGTCAGAACCTCGCCGCCCACGGCCTCCTCGCTCATCACCGGTGCCCCCGCCACGGCACCGAGAAACGACACTGCCAGCTGTTCCAGGCGGTCGAGCAGGGCGCGCGATTTACGCGACAAGAACGCGTGTATCAACAGGGAGGGAATGGCGATCAGCAATCCGAATTCGGTCGTGATTAGCGCCTCAGAGATGCCGGAGGAGAGCATCTTCACATCGCCGGACCCGAAGACCGTGATCAGTTTGAAGGTGGCGATGATGCCGGTGACCGTGCCCAGGAGCCCCAGCAAGGGCGCGCAAGCGGCGCCGACGGCGATAAAGGGCAGACCGCGATTGAAACGGAACCGGATGGCCAGCATCTGCTCGTACATCGCTTCCTCGATGATTTCTTTCGATTTTCCCAGGTGAGCGGCGCCCGCACGGAGCATCTGCCCGGCGACCCCCCGCAGCTGCTCCGCCTGGGCGCACGCGGAGGCCGTCTCGCCCCGCCGAACCGCATCCAGCAACCCCGCCACCTGCGCCGCGCGCGGAATGCGCACGCTCAGCAGTGAGACGGCCTTGATAAGGGCAAGAAGCGCCACCAGTCCGGCTAGACTGAGGATCGGAACCATGACCGGACCGCCTTTACGGATGTGCTCCGCCAGGCTTTCGCGCGTGGCCTCGATCTTTCGCGCCCCGCCCAGGGTCGTGTCGAGCGGGATGAGACCCTCGCCCATCATGACAAATTCCCGGGTCATACGCTCATGTTCGGGATTCAGGTAGGGGGCCACCGTGGGTTCGAGCGATCCCAGCCGCTGTTCAACGATGCCCGCCAGTGGCGCGGTTGCGGCGGCAAAATAGGCCGCCGGACCGATCAACACGAAACGCCCAGGGACGAGTGAACCATCGCCACCCGCGGCGCGCCCCTCGAAAGTGACGCCGCCGCCGAGTTCTCCGAGCCGCCGCAATGCGGCTTCGAGCAACGACGATTGGCGAGCGAAGCGACGCACGACTGGTAAGTCCGTCTGTTCGACCGCGCTCTTTGCGGCCGTGATCACCGACTCATATGTACGCATCTCCGCGATGTGCAGGCGCGTCTCGAAATTTCGCGCATATTCGGTGAACAGGTTCGTCAGATACACCTGTTCCTGCTCCAGACGTTTGATTTCCTGCCGCAGGTTATTGAGATCAAGTGCGCGCTGATCCAGACGGCGGCGCACGGCCTCATACTCGGCGCGCGAGGCGATTTGCTCGTTTTCGACGCGGCTCAGCTCGCGCGCCAGCGGGAGCTTTTCCTCCGCGACGGTTTCTCTCCAGCGGGCCAGCTCCGACAGCGCCTGCTCCAGGCGCGCCGCCGCCGGATGCGCCGGGCGATCGGGCGTTTCCGTGGCCGGCGAGACCGCCGCCAGGACGATCGCTAGCGCGGGGACGATGATGAACGGTGGGAGAATAGGCCTCATGGGTTTTTCCTCATCGGACCGACGCCGGCAGCGGCACATACGCCGCTGGGCGTTCGTTGCGAAACATGGCGATGGCGGCGGCGACGTCACCGGCGATTTCATTGCGCGCTTCCCAGACCCAGCCCTCGGAGCCCGGGCGCCCCACGCCGGCAATGCCACGCCCGACATTGCAATACCATGCCTGGCCGAAACCGAAATAGAGCACCGACACTTCCGCCGCCGTGCCGTCGGGCAGTTCACGCACCTCGCTGGATATCGTGATTTCGCGGGCAAACTTGTCCATTTCGTTCAAAATTCCTGCCACGTTCTGCGCGCGTTCCCCCAGCGACATGCGGCTTTGCGCGGGGTCTTCGGGCAGACGCTGACTCAGTAGCTTCACGCGCTCGCGCAGGGGCGCCGGCGCCCGCGCCAGCAGCGCGCGCAGTTCGGTTTCGAGCCGGCTGATGGTTTCCGTCACGCCGGACACGGCCCGCAGCAATTCCTCTCGGCGCTCGCGCAACGCCTCCATCTCCTGTTCGGTCGTCAACATTTCCTGCTGGGCCTGAGCGGTTTTTTCGCGCCAGTATTCGATGTCCCGCCGCAAGGCCCCGATGCGCTCTTCGAGAATCTCCCGCGCCACCCGCCAATCGCGCCGCTCCTCGCTGAGTAACCGGCGAGCTTCTATCCACTTCTCCAGCAGCAATCGGGTTTCCGACCACGGTTCTTCCTGCGCGAACGCACCCGCGGCAAACCCGATTGCCGCCACAAGGAACGCCATGGCCCGGCTCCTTATACTTTTGGCGAATCTACCGAATGTGTTCATGTGTGTGGTTCCCTCAAAACGATGCGCTGACATTAAACGAGGTGAGAACGCCCGCCGGTGCCGTGCGGCGCAGCACGTCCGGACGTCCCGAGACCCGGTACACTTCCACGGCGGACTCCTCCGTCAGGTTGGACAGGCGAAGGCCGACGGTGAAATAGCGGCCGATCTTCTGCGACAGCGTCAAATTCAGCGTACCCTGCCGCAGCGTGTAGATATCGGGTCGGGCGCCCTTCTCCCCGACCGCCGCGCCGCTTTTGAGCGTGTCGCCTCGCAGGTTGTAGAAGAGCCCAAAAGACGTTCCCGAAGACTCGAAATCCGCCAGCAAACCCGCGTTGAAAAGGTATTTGGGCTGGCCCTCCATCGGACGGGTTTCGCGGTCGATACCGTGGTACGCAAGACTGATGCGCATATTCTCCGGAACCACCACCTCGGACTCGATGCGAGTGTAGTTCAATTTGAGCATCAGATGGCGGCCAGGCCAGGGGAGAAAATCCAGCCGCCGGCGAAACTCGGCCTCGATGCCGTTCAGGCTTCCGGAAGGATAATTGACGGTGAGAAGGTAATCCTCGGTGAGATATCCGAAGGATTCCTTTTCAATCGGATCGGCGATCTGCTTGCGGAACCAGCTGATTCCATAAACCTCGGAATCGCCGCGCAGATATTCCAATCTCAGGTCGTAATTGGTGATGGAGGAAAGCACCAGATCACGATTGCCGATCACCGTTTCGTTCTCGATAAAGTCGTAGGTGATGATCGGGGCGATCTCGAGAAAGGTGGGGCGGGCGATGGTGCGGCTCCAGGCTCCACGCAGCTTCATGCCCGGAAAGATTTCATAGGTCATGCTCGCCGCCGGCAGCCAACGGGAATCCCGGATTTCGGCCACGGCCCGCTCGCGGGGTACCCCCTCGATCGTGTAATAATAGGTGGTCCGGCCGTCAGCGGTGACGACCTCGTTCAACACCGGCACCAGATAGGCCTGGAGAGGGATGAATTCATCCATATCGGAGCGAGGGTCCACCCGCAAGCGCGTGTTTTCCGCACGCGCGCCAATCATGAACGAAAATTGGCGCGTGACGGGAAATTCGATCATGGCATATCCGGCGTGGAACTCCTGCTCACCGTGATAGCTAATGTCGTTGTACCGGGGATGGATGTACCACAGCAGACTGTTTTGGCAAGGGCCCAGCCCGATTCGATCCGGTTTTAGAAAAACATCGCTCCAGAGGGCATCGGGAGAATCGGAAAAAAAGGCGGATTTTTCGCTGTCGATTTTGAATTGTTGTTCCATCTGCTGGTACAGCTGGCCGGCGGGACTAGCGCGCCAGGCCGCGACGTCCGCCTCAAACCGACGCCGCCCCGCCGCCCCTCGCGGATAGGGCGGCACGGAATAGATCGGGCCGGTGTAGGTCGGCAGTTGCTGATTGGCGAACTGATAATAATAGGACTGCTGGCTGTAGTCGCGGATCGTCCAGTCCCGCGAAAGCCCGAACTTCGCGCGGCCCTCACCCTGATTGCGCTCTGCGTCTTTTCCCCAGAAGCGTCCCTGGGGATCGGCCACCCAGCGCTCGAACGGCAACTCGACGTTCATACCGAGTTGCGTATTCTCCTCCTGGGTGTCCCGCCAGATGCGCGTCGAACGGTCCTGTGGTGAGGCCGAGAGCCCCGGTGCCACGGCCGTGTGCATCCAGCGTTCGTCCGCGGTCCGTGTGACGACATTGCGGAAGAAACGCACGTCCGGCTCCTCTTGCCGCGTGATATGACGAGCGGCGTACCAATCCGTTTTCAAGCCGAACAGGGCGTCCTTCGGCGAAACGATTGTGTGCCGACCTCGAAATTGCAGCACGTCGAGCGAACGCTCAGTGTAATGAAGGCCCTGACTGACCGAAAGCTGGCCCTCCTTCTCGAAATCAATAACCTCGCGGCGCAATGCCGCCCGGTCGGCGGTCACACGGTTTCGCAGGGCAGTGAGGGTGACGCCGTCTTCCGCGCCGTCCGTGATGCCGATGGCGGCCATTTGACTGAATTTGAGCTCTTCGGCACCGACTTCGCGGGTGTAGTCTTCATCGGGCACCTCGCCGCTTCCGATCGCCGCCAGCACGAGGGCGCGATCGAAACCACGCTGCATCGAATATTTTCGTCCATAGTTCAACGCCGTCTGCCATCCCCAGTGACCGTCGCCGATGTCCCCGCGATCGCCCAGGCTGATCGCCGCCCCCCAGTTCGGTCCCGCGCGCATTCGTCGGGTTCCGATGACGGGCGTAAACGCGCGCGTGATGCGGTCCAACGTCAAATATTGGGGGTCGTGGGGCGCGCCCGGTCCTGCGTAGCGGTCATGGTACGAAGCCATGATGCCGGTGAGGCGTTGCGCTTCCATATTGTCCGCCTCCACCGGCAAGGCGCGAGCCCCGCGATGCCGACCCCAGCGGTCCATCGGCGGGCGATCATATCCCAGAAAATCCTGGCGGCTGGTCACCTCCGGATCATATTCGCGGCTGAACGACAGGCGGACGAACGGACGGTCGGCGACGCCCAGGGTTTCGATATTGACACCGCCGCCGCTGTAGTCGCCGGGCAAATCGGGCGTAAAGGTCTTGGCTACGGACAGACTGCGAATCGTACCGGCAGGAAACAAATCCATGTGCACGGCACGGCGTTTGGGATCGGCGCTCGGCACGCGGATTCCGTTCAGGGCGGCACCCACATATCGGTCGCTGAGTCCTCGTACGGTCGCATATCGTCCATCCTCGATCGAGGCGCCAACGACCATCCGCAGCGCCGCGGCCGCATCGCTCGCGCCGGCGCGCCGCAAGAGATCTCCGCTGATGGCGTCCTGCATGGATACGGACGTCTCCCGAATACGCAACAGGCCCTCTTCTGTGGCCGTATCGCGGATCTCCACATCCCGTACTACCATCTCCTCCAACTCCGTGACTTCCGCTCGCAATTCCACTTCGATTTCCGTCATCCGGCCGGGGGCGACCGCAATACCCGGCCGGATCGCACGCTCATAGCCGGCCTTCGTCACGATGATCGTGTAGGAGCCGGCCGGCACATCCTCGAAAAAAAACACGCCCTCATCGTCCGTCGGTCGGCGCGCGCCGCGTTCGACGATCTGCACCATGGCGGAGGGGACCGTGCCCCCCAAATCCACGTCGCGCACGATTCCGCGAATGCCGCCGGTCGCCTCCTGCGCCGACGCAGGCCGCGTACAACTCGCCGCCGACAGGAGCAGGAGCATCGCCGTGGTTCTCCCGGATAACGGATGTACGCGCCGCACGACGACTCACAGCTCCAGACTGCAAACCAACCGCTCCATGGGTTCGACAATCTCCGGCGCTCGGCATCCCGATTGATTGAGAGAAAGAGCGATTGCCAATCCCGCCAGCGCCCTCGGCCTGGGATTTTCTAGTTTCTCAGCGGCAGCGATGGCATCGAGATAGCCGGCGAGCGCCCGGTCAGATCGAGCGGCGCGCATCCACGCCTCCGCTACCATGGCTTTCAGTTCCGGCTGCTCGATATTCTGCAACCGGGCAATCAGGTCTTCTGCGCGTGCGATCTCTCGCGCACACTCGTCCTGTTGTCCCAGCGCGCCCCAGGCCGCCGCGAATCTCGCCAAAACAGGCGCATACAGATGAGGCGCCGGTGTCGGATCGGGCAATGCGGCGGACGCCTCTCGCAGCCGGCGCACCGCCTCCTCCCGCTCGCCCAGCGCGTTCAGCGCCTCAACAATCTGCGCCTGCAAAAGAAATCGCTGTTGATCGGCGACCCGCTGCGCGCGATCCCACGCCTCTTTCAGCACCTGGCTGACGCGTTGGGCGGATGTCCCCTTCAGATAGGGGGCCAGGCGGATATAGCCGCGCGCGAGCCAGACGCGGGAGTCATAGAAGGTATCTGCCTCGATCAAACCAAGCTGCGCAAGCGCTTCCTCGATCCGGCCGGACCGCGCGAGCGCAACCGCGCGCTTCGCGGCGGCCTCACCGCGATAGTCGCGCAAATCGAAATATCGCTGAAACATGGCCTTCACAACATCATCCTCGCCGGCGAGCGCCAGGGCATAGGCGAGCTGAACCAGTACCCGGTCTCGCGCCGATCCCCGGACGGTATCGGACCGTTGGCGAATTTCGGAGATCAGCGCACGCGCTTTCTCCATTTCCCCATTGGCCGCGAAGCAAGCGGCCGTCTCGGCCATAGCGGAGAGCACCGCCCAATGGCCGCGCTCGGCTTCCGGCAGAACCTCCAGCGCGCGGTTCGGTTCGCCCCGTTCGACCCAGGCCTCCGCCACGCGACCGAGCGCTCGCCCGCGATCGTATTCGTCATTACGGATGCTCTGAGCGAACCGTCGGGCCCATTCGAGCGGCGCACTGTCGGAAAATCCGGCACCCACCGCCGCTGTGATCTCCCTTTCGGAGGCCGTCGGGTCACCGCGACAGATTACGACAAAAAGAGCGAGAAGGATCGTTAGTATTTCGTGAGCAACATATTTGTGCATAGGGACAAAAATTTGAGGAGGGGCGGCGGGGATGGAACCCGCCGCCGAACTCCTCGTTACGCGAGTGAACGTGTTATTGTTCTTTCACACGGTAGAAACCGGAACCGGCCATCGGCCGCGTGTCGGTGAAGGTCTGCAAACCCGTCACACCCGTGATCGTGCCGATCGTCTGCCAGTTGGCGGGCGCCAGCGACTCGGTGTGCTGAATCGCATAGGTCACCGATGCGTCATCGGCCACGAACTGAATCGTGTAGGTCAGATAGTCCGCGATGATGGTGGGATCGTCATAATCGCCCTCGGAAACGTTGTTCTCATCCCAGTCAATCAGCCCGAGGCGGGACGCAAGGGTCCAGCCGGCCCACATCTTGGTATTCTCAAACGCGCCGCGGAATGTCACCGGCGTGAAGAAACCGTCCGCCGGAGGTGTCCGGCCGCCGGCCAAAAGCGGGCTGCCGTTGGGGAGATTCGGTTCCAGCGCCGTAATCGGATAGAAATCCGAACCGGCGGTGTTGATCGGCGTGGTCGAGCGCTCGAGCGCCGCGATAGGCAGACCGGAGGGATCATTTCCGAGCCACGTGTTGTTCCACGCATTGCTCCCGCCGACGTTGAACAGGTTGAGGCCCGTGTCCGCGCCGTACGGCGTGCCGCCAATGGTGTACGGGCCGTAGCCCAGGATCATCTTTTTGCCGTCATTTCCATCCGCGCCGAATGTGGCGCCGAGGTTGGTATCGTTGGCCGGGCAGCCGAAGGCGTTGGGATAGTTATAGCCCCAGAACACGCAGTTCTTGATCTCGAGCATCTTGTCGCCGGACTCAAACGCATGGTCATAGCCGATATAGCTCGAACCAAGGCCCGCGCCGCCGTTCTGGCGGGGATCCGTGCCGGGGCCGGGCTTGTAATGACCGTAATTGTAGGTCGTCATTTTCGCCGACGTGTGGCTGGTGCCATCCAGAGGTCCTTCGATCAGCGCGATCGCGCCGCCGAAATCCATGAACAGGCTGTTGTACCAGCGGCCGCCGGTGCCATCGCGGAAATTGAACGTCGTGTTTTTCAGCCGGTTCGACACGACGCCATGACCGACCATGGTCACATTGTAGAACATGGGGATCGAGGAGGGCATTGCATTGTCAATCGAGCCGCCGCCGTCCATCTCTGCCCCTTTGTCCGACGGATCGCCCAGCTTCGAAATACCCTGCACGCGCAGGCCGAACTGCAGGCGGCCGCGAAAACCTTCATCCCAGTCGAATCCGTCATCGCCATCTGCCCAGGCCACAAAGTACTTGCCGTCCACCGTTCCGCCGAACCATTCGAAGGCATCGTCACAGTTCTGGAACACTTCGATGTGCTCGAGTGTTGTTCCACGCCCCACGGCACCCATCGTGAGACCGTTAATTTCGTTATTGGTGCCGTAAACATACCCGCCGTAGCGGATGGAGACGTAACGCATCACGCCGCTGTCGTCGAGGTCATCGCCGCCGCCGTATTTGCCAAGCTCGCCGTCCGGCGCCGTTCCTTCGATCTGGACGGTGACGCTGGCGTTCGGCGAGGTCGCGCCGTAGGCCACGAAGGTCCGACCCAGCAGAATGACGCCACCCCATTTTTGGGAGATGAGGTTGTTTTTCTGAGCATAGGAACCGCTGCCGGGCGCCGGTGAGGGACCGACATAATGATCGTCATCCATGTCCGTGAACACGATCGGCTGTGCCTTCGTGCCCAGCGCGCGAATCTTCGATCCGCGAGCGATGATCAGCGCTCCCGGCGTATTCAGCCGCTGCGCGCCGCCGATGCCCTGCGGACGCCCGCGAATCAGCGTGCCCGGCTCGATCGTCAGCGTCGCGCCGTTTTTCACGTAGATCACGCCGTTGAGAATATACGTATTGGTATTCGTCCACGTCGTGTCCGTAGTGATGTCGTTGTTGACCGAGATGTCCGCGGCCTGCAGGCTCATCGCCGCACCGACCGCACACATGATCGGCAGCCATCGTTTGTGTTTCATATCCTCTCCTTACTCTGCTGTCTCTGTGTTCTGGCGCGGCCCCGATTGACGGTGTTACGCGCCTGTTGCTCCTGTTTTGACCGCTGCCGGGGACGACCGGTCCCCGACGCCACCCCCCGCCGCACGGCTCCCTAGGAGTCGCGCGGCTTTCGGGCATTCAGAAAACCGCCCTTTTTGGGAAAGATGCCGGCGCCGTTATAGGGGACGGCCATTACGGGTTCATCAGCGAGAAGCGAGAAAATGGTTTGAAAAAGACTAGAACGACGACATTGGCAAAGCGGGTCATCTCCTGCACAACGCCTATAAAAACAGAGAAAACGATCCGGCGAGACCGTGATTTTTCAGAAGGTGCGGCATGAAGGATCTTGGGACGCCGGCAGCCTGGGGACCGCGATCCGGTGGCCATACGAACAGGTTGTGTGATCGGGCGCAGGCAATAATCTGATCCGGGAGCGCGCGGCCCAATGGTCTTCGGCCAACAAGGGCAGCGGAGCCCGGCGACCTCAGCTAAGGCCTCGTTGGCGTTAGCGAAGAGACGGCCGGCGCGAGGGCGGAGATGTATTCCGGCTCCTCGCTGTTTCGTGTGGGCAAGACTCGGGGGCACTGCCCCGAACCCCCGGGATTTTTCGCATTGATGCCATCCCACAGGCCGGGTAAGACAGGCGCCACGGCGGAGTTGGGGCCCCGCCGCGGCGGCCTGCGGTATGGGCCCCTGAAGCGGCGCT
>CALLML010000061.1 GCA_938005705.1 uncultured bacterium | reverse complement strand
CCGAGCAGTATCCTTGGAAAGATCGCTTCCGGCATTGCGCCAGGAGGCTCGGCGCGGTGCCGATATAGCTCCGGCGAGCTCCTCGGCATCCAGGTCTGTCCACCGGCTTTCCCGCCGGGTGGCGGAGCTCTGCCGATCCTGACCGAAATTGGATCAACACAGCCTCACCCAAGCATCCGGTGAAGCGCTGCGACACCGGCGCGTCCTCCGCAGCGCCCATTCCTGCGCCGACCACCCCCCGAACGCTCTATTTCCAAGGCCGTTCATGAATAATCCGAGTTAAACCCGTTCCCCGTATCGCATTCGATTGGCACTTTCTTTGAAAAGAACGGCGCCGAGGCGTACTGTAAAATCGAAGACCGATGATGCACAAAAGGCGATTTTTTCAAATGAGCGAACATATTTGTCCGGATTTGACATGCTGATCGTGAGCCGGAGCATGGGACACACCCTAATCGCCATATCCGTCCGGATCCTCGGGCACGTACAGATGGCGGTCGCACTTTCCTGAGGGTATAGTGGCGAGCCATGCGGGCCTCCGTTCCATCTTTCGATTTCGGTCTCGATCCAGTCGCGCTGCGCCGCGATTTTCCCATTCTGGCGCGTGAAGTCCATCCCGGCCGTCCCCTGGTCTATCTGGACAACGCCTCGACCACGCAAAAACCGCTCGTGGTCATTGAAGCGATGGCCGAGCATTACCGCGAGACGAATGCCAACGTGCATCGCGCAGTGTATCGCCTTGCGGAAATAGCGACCGATGCCTATGAGGGCGCCCGTCGCGCCGTTGCTCGCTTCATTCATGCGCCCAACGAACACGGCGTCATTTTTACGAGCGGCGCGACAGCTTCCATCAACCTCGTCGCCCATGCCTGGGGACAGCCCCGTTGCAAAGCAGGCGACGTGATTCTGCTGACTGAAATGGAGCACCACAGTAACCTTGTGCCGTGGCAGATGCTCGCCGCGCGCACCGGTGCGACCCTGGCCTTTGTCCCCGTGAACGATATCGGCGAGCTGGAGCTGGAATCGCTCGATCGCCTGCTCACTCCCCGAGTCCGCCTCTTCGCCTTCACGCACGTCTCGAATGTCCTCGGCACCGTGAATCCCGTACGGGACCTGATTACGCGTGCGCATGCCGTAGGCGCCGCGGTGCTGCTCGACGCCGCCCAGAGCGTGCCGCACATGCCGGTGGATTGCCGGGCGCTCGATTGCGATTTTCTGGTTTTTTCCGGGCACAAAATGTGCGGGCCAACAGGCATCGGCGTGCTGGCCGTCAAGCCGGAGCGGCTGGAAGAAATGGACCCTTTTCTCGGCGGTGGTGAGATGATCAGCCGCGTAACATTGGAGCAAGCGACATGGGCAGAGCCGCCACATAAGTTCGAGGCAGGCACGCCGCATGTCGCCGGTGCCGTTGGGCTGGGCGCGGCCGTCGCATATCTGGAAGGCATCGGCCTGGAGGCGATCCACGCCTATGAGCGCGCCCTTGCCGCCTACGTCATGGCGCGGCTGGAAACAGTGCCTGGCCTTCGGATTCACGGGCGCGCCACCGCGCGTAGCGGCGTTGTTTCCTTCTCGCTCGAAGGCGCGCATCCGCATGACATTGCCCAGCTTCTGGATCAGGATGGCGTGGCGATCCGCGGCGGGCATTTGTGCGCCCAGCCGCTGATGCGCAAGCGCGGCGTGCCGGCGCTGAATCGCGCTTCCTTCTATTTTTATAACACGCGCGACGACGTGGACGCGCTGGTTCGTTCAGTGCTTCGCGCCCAGGAGTTTTTCGCCCGTGCAAACGGATGACCTTTATCAGAACATCATCCTCGACCACTTCAGGCACCCGCGCCATTCGCGGAACATTCCGGACGGGGCCGCGATGGTGGACGAGGAAAACCCCACCTGCGGGGATCGAATCAAACTGAATATCCGCGTGGAAGGAGGGTGCGTGGCAGATATCGAGGTGGATTGCCGCGGTTGCGCGATTTGCACGGCCTCCGCCTCGATCATGGCCGACCGCGTGGCGGGCATGCCGATGGCGGAAGTGCGGCGACTTTCGGAAGGCTTCGTGGCGATGATGCGTGGCGGATTGGAGCTTTCCAAAGAAGAGCTAGGCGACGCAATCGCATTGCGCGGCGTGCGCCGATTTCCGATGCGCATCAAATGCGCGACGATGCCTTGGCACGCGTTGGACAAGGCCCTCGATCGTTTTCAACATCTGTAGTCGAATGCGACAGAGCGTACGATGGCGCGCGTTTTGCGGCTGCTGGGAGACCGTCCAAATCACCAAGAGGCCTCCACGATGGGACGTCCGTCGATCCATCTTTTTGGGGGAAGGGAAACGGCTCGTTTTGCGAGGGTGCGGGTTTTTGTGGCCAGATCCGTAAACCCAGTTGTTTTGCCATCAAACGGCAGGCGCTTCTGCGTCTCGGTTGTGAAAAGGTAAAAATCTTAGAAAAGACGGGACTTAAGCCCAGGGAATAAAGCGGGGAGCAATCTCGCAACCTGGGACGCGAGCGCATAAGGTCTCCCGCAGGTCCTTTACGCCGGGGCCCATCGAAAAATTCGATTGCCATCCCGCGCACAAAGTTGTACTGAAGAATCAGAACAAGCGTTAGCTCACGATATATTCTGATGCTTACTTTGGTGAAACACAAGGAGTGAGACCATGATCCGGCAAACGGCGAGTTGGTCACAAATTGGATTCACCTTGATTGAGCTGCTTGTGGTGGTTGCCATTATCGGCATTCTCATCTCGTTGACCTTGCCCAGTCTGATCGGCGCTCGCGAGCAGGCCTGGCGCACGATTTGCGCAGTGCGGCTGCGCGAAATGTATTTCGTCTTCGATCGGTACGCGAATGCAAACAAGGATAAATATCCCGCGCCGTGGGCCGACGCCTCCGTGCCGACCACTCAGTGGCCGTATCTCATTTCCGAGATGCTGACCGGTGTCAAAGCCCATACCGATTGGACGCGCCGCATGAATCAGCAAAATACCCCGATTGCCTTTTGCCCCAAACTGCTTCGGATGGGGATTTGGTGGTGGCATCAGCATCTGCAGGCACAGGCCTATACGACATACGGCTTTTCCGTTCTGCGCAAAGACGCCAACGGCAAACCGACCTTGTCGCTGGCTGCGGCACGGTCGCTCATCCCCAGTCCGAGTGACACCGTGCTGCTCGGCGATGGCGATTCTCCAGCCAGCGAATATTCCGGCGTTCCCCGCATGAATGCCTGGATGTATTACTACAACGTCCGCTTCCATCTCCACGCCAAGCGTTCCAATTACGTTTTTTGCGATGGCCGTGTCGAATCTCTTTCCGAGGCGGACGTGAGACAACGCCCGAATCTGTTTGTGGCGTATTGATGAAATGACGACGTTCATTCTTTTGATCCTTTTGGCAACATTGATCGCGGGTCTGCGATATCACCGGCTATGGCGTGGTTCCGCGGGGCTTGTCGCGATGGGTGCGACGATCGTTTGCGCTCTCGGTCTTTCCTTCGCACGGGCCTGTCAGATAACCCGATCTGAAATCGCCATTGTCCCGCTCAAAATTCACTACGCCATCGGTTTTCGCCTAGGCGAACTGGCCGCGGACCGCGTGGGCAGCGAGCGCCCGCACGTCTTGCTGATTCGCCCCGCCACATTCCATCCAGCCCATCGGCGCATCGTCGAAGCCCAGAGCCGCGGAGTGAAAGATGCGATGCGCGAACGCCATCCGCGATGGGAAACCGAGGAAGTCAAGCTATACGACGAAAATCCCCTTCCGCTTTCCGTTCCCCGCATTGGCGCCGAAGATTTGCGGGAATGGGCCCGGCGCTATGATGGACTTCAAAGCATCATCTCACTCGCGGGGGCGCCCCGAATCGAGGATCGCGACGGCCCCGCGGACATCCCGGCGCTGGTTGTCCTCAGCTTCACGGATCCTTCCGAACTGCGCCTCGCTTTCGAGCGCGGGTGGTTGGCTGCTTGTGTGTTTCAATTCGACAGTGGACGCGACTTGAATATCTCGAAGATGATGGCGCGGGAGATTTTCGAACGGACTTGCAAGTTGGTTACCGACGCCGACGCGCGCGCCGACCATGTCCAGTGGTCCCGGTGAGTTCGTGGCCGGCACACTCGCTCGCTACCCCGACCATCAGTCTCTGCCACAATTTTCGGCACTCCGGTTCCGCCAACCACGCGTTCTCGCGGCGGCGCATGCGGCGGCGCTCCGGGGGTGTCGCGTCGCCGGCGCCCGACAAGTGCTGGCAGCCGTGAGCAAGATACAAGGCCAGCTCTCGGCCGGCCCCACCCGGACGACGGGCGCCCTCCCGTATGGCGCGCTCCACGTTGATGAGTACGTCGCCTGTCCAGCCTTTCGCGACGGCCGGCAGCGGAACATACGCCTGACTGATGACATCCGTCGGTTTTTCGCTTCCGAATACGACGGCATGGGCGCGGGCCATACCCCCGTCATCCAGCAGCGCCACACAGATACCGCTCCAGGTCCGATCAGGATTCAGCGCCTGTGTGCGCGTCATGAACTGTCGAATCAGGTCCGTCAGGGGGCGGTGCCGAATCCGGAGGCGTTTCTGTCGGTTGCTGATCTGAATGCGCATGGTCGGGAGGATACGGTACGCGGCGATGGAGCATATTCGTCAATGTGAAAACCATCGCGTTCTTTACGCGATGAAATTCCTCAAAGGTCAGCGCCGAATGATCGAACTGGCCGTCGTCGCGTTTTCGTGCGGCAATGTCGTCCACGAGGCGGCGGATGCGCGCGGGCGTCGGCTTATCTAGCGATCGAGAGGCCGCTTCAACCGCGTCGGCCAGGGCCAAAATGGCTATTTCGCGGGAATGTGGAAGAGGGCCGGGATATCGGAAATCCGATTCCGCCGGAGATTCCGCTGCGCCCGCTTGTTTTTGCGCACGTTGATAGAAAAAGGAGATGAGGCTGGTCCCATGGTGCTGGAGAATCGCGTCCACGATTGGGCGCGGTAACCGATGCTGGCGCGCCAGACCGACGCCATCTTTCACATGCGATAGAATCACCAGCGCGCTCATACGGGGCGAGAGACGATCATGGGGATGGTCATCCGGACGCACGTTCTCCGTGAAATATGCCGGCTGGAGAAGCTTGCCGATATCGTGATAGTAGGCGCAAACCCGCGCCAACAGCGCGTTGGCGCCGATCTCATCGGCCGCCGCTTGAGCGAGATTCGCCACCATCAGGCTGTGGTGATAGGTGCCAGGGGCTTCGGCGGCAAGACGCTGAAGCAGCGGATGGCCGGGATCACTGAGCTCGAGCAGTCGGATATCCGTCGTGAATCCCAGCGCGCTTTCGAAAAGGGGAATCAGCAGCAACGCCACGGCGGCTGAACCCAGGGAGCCGGCTGCGGCGGCCGCACACTGCCGAAACAGTAATCCGGTGGAGGGCTGTCCGCCGAGAGCCGAGAGCAACACTCCCGCGACGAGCACCGCGGCAATGCCGAAACCACCGCGAAATATCGCGCCGCGACTTCGAATCCGGCGCGCAAATAACACGGCGGCGGCTGTCGCCAGCGCCCCGTAGGCCAGTGTATGAAACCGAAGGTCCGCGAGGATCGCCGCCGCCGCGCTCGTCCAAAGACCCAGAGCCGTCGCCAACGGTCCGCTTGTGAGCACCGCCGCCGTTAACGGCGCCACCGCTAGCGGCAACGCGGACTCCATCACAGCTGGCGCTGCTGTGGGCGAAGTGATGGAAAAATGCAGCAGGCCGCGCGAGGCGCCCAGCGCCAGCAGTGAAAGCGTCGCGAACAACGCCGGCGGCGCGCGATCATCGAAGGTCTCCGGACAAAATCGGCTCAATAATCCCAGTACCGCCATCAGCGCAAGTGCCATCAACCCGGCGCGTCCCGCGCCTCGTCGGAGGTGTTCGTGAGGCGGGGTACGTTCACGAATGCGCCGGTCGTGAGCGCGGAGCATCTCAACGGTTTGCGCATCCGCGCGATCCCCCGCCTCAATCAACAAGGTGCCGGCAGGCACCGTCATCAGGGCGGCCGGCGTCTGGCGCTCGGCCTGCTCACGACGTTGACGAGAGAGGGCCGGCTCAAAAATGAGATTCGGCAGCATCCATGGCGACCAGAGCCGGCGGAGCGTCTCCTCCGGAATGTCCACGCCGTCGAGACGAGCGAGGGCTTCAGCAACGGTGGCTTCCGCGGCCTCTGCCGGTATGAGCAAGTCTCGAATCTCGATCGTGCGGTGTTCGCCCGACTCCGGGTCTTCGATGATGATTTGGCCCGACGGGGCGACTCCTTGAAAACGGCTTTCGCGGTCCCACGGTAGCACAATCCCGCGAGACCACGTGCGGCGAAACGTTTCGCGCAACGCCTCGAGCACGGCAGCGGCATTCTCCGGCGGCGCCAACGCCAGCGCCTCCTTGGGTGTGATGGACATTCCCAGGAGATCGATCGCCTCCGCCAGTGCAGATTCAAGCCGCGCGGGGTCATCCCCATGGCGCTCGCGAAGGCGCGCCGTCTGATCGAACAGCTTACCGAGATCGCGCAGAATTTCATTTCGACGCGTCAGGCCGATGGTGAAGACTGGTGGAGCACTCTCCGCCGCCTTCCGTCGCAGTAATTCGGTGCCGGCCATATCGAGGCACACGAAATCCACGGCGGCCACGAGTGTCGCGGGCGCTTTTTGACCCTCTGCCAACAACGGATAGAAGGAGGGACGCAACCCCCACAACATCAGGGCGGACGGCAACCAGGTGGCCCACGCCGTGAGGATCAGGCGTCGTCGGCGCAGACGTTCAGGCGAAATGGGGGCCTGACGCCTGGGCGTATCGCGACGCGGACGGCCAGTGGAGCGGCGGAAGATCATTGCAGACCAAGCGCCGGCTTGCGGCAAACCGGCCCTGCGTCAACCGCGGGGCTCCCCGCGCTCTCGGCGATAGGCCTGTATGATGCGTTGGACCAGTTCATGTCGGACAACGTCCCGGTCGCCGAGTTCGATTATGGCAATATCCGGGATGCCGCGCAAGACGCGTGCGGCCTCGACCAGCCCCGAGGATTTCGAGGCGGGGAGGTCAATCTGTGTGATGTCGCCGGTGATCACGCATTTGGAGTCGAATCCCAGCCGCGTCAGAAACATCAACATTTGTTCGGGGGTGGTGTTCTGTGCCTCATCGAGAATGATGAAGGCGTGGTTCAGGGTGCGCCCACGCATGTAGGCGAGCGGGGCGACTTCAATCACGCCGCGCTCCATATTTCGTTCGATTTCTTCGGGCGCCATCATGTCGTATAACGCGTCATACAGGGGGCGTAGATAGGGCAACACTTTCTCGTGCAGATCACCGGGCAGAAATCCAAGCGCTTCGCCGGCCTCGACTGCCGGCCGAGTCAGGATGATCCGGCTCACTTCGCCGCGCAAGAGTGTCGCCACCGCCATGGCCATGGCCAGGTAGGTCTTGCCCGTGCCCGCCGGCCCGATGCCGAAGGCGATATCACAAGCGGCGATGGCCTTCAGATATTCCAACTGGCCGAACGTGCGAGGAAAGACCGGCGGTTTGCCCGCGCCCACCTCAATTCGAAATGCATAGAGATGGCCCAGCGCCTCTTCCTTATGCCGACGAAAAGCCTCTAGCGCATAGAGCAGCCCATGTTCCCGCAAAGGCACTCCGCGCCCGCGCGCGCCGCGCAACGCCTCAAAATAACGAGTTGCCCGCGCGACGTTCTCCGGCGCACCCTCGATCTTCAGCCATGTGTCGCGAGACGTCAGGCGGACTTCGAACGTCTCTTCGATCTGGCGAAGAAGATCGCCCCCCACTCCCGCAATCTCGCGCGCCTCTCTGGCGTTGTCGAACTGAATGACCGTTTCGGCCATATCGCCAGATTATAGCGGCATCACGGTACTGTCCAGCGGTAGAGCACAGCCCCGCTGTCGAGCCGCACATGCTGGATCTCTTGATCCAGGTTCTTCGCTGATTTCAGTGGCCAGAATCGGGGGATTGGGGCAGTTACAGAGGCATGACAACACTGGAAAAAACTGTTTAGCGAGCTGTTGGGATTGGGCGATGCATGGGTAGCAATTCATGGACGGCGTGGGAGCCGTT
>CALLML010000060.1 GCA_938005705.1 uncultured bacterium | reverse complement strand
CCGCCCGGACCGCGCGCGACGATGATGCGCACGGCGGCGTCCGGCCGAGCGCCGGCGCGCGTTACGGCCACCGTGGCAGCCGTCAGATCGGATTTCGACATCGGAACGCACAATCCGATGGCCGCGGCAGAACCCTCGAGCCGGTCCAAATGGGGTTGAAGAGCGTATAAGGCGCCTTCCACGCAACGAACCGTCTCAAAAACGCCGTCGCCTCTATGAACCAGATGGTCATCCACCGGAACGACCATCCCCGAGGGGTCGGTAACGATGCCGTCCCATAACGTGGAGAACATCGCAAAGGCCGACGAAGAAGGAACGTGGCTACACCGTTCGCGCCAGCGCTTCCAGGCAGTATCCACATCCAATATCGGGAATTCCTTCATGGGTTTTCCTTGGAAGTCCGCGCCCGATTGCGTAAAATGGCAAATTGTTTCTAACCGAGCAACAAAAAGCGGCGGGGATGTGTCGCAGCGTCGAACGGATGAACAAAAAAACCATACTGTTTGTGTGCACCGGCAATACCTGTCGCAGTCCGATGGCGGAGTATCTGTTCCGGGCACTGGCGGGCGCGGATTTCGGCTGGCGGGCAGAATCGGCCGGGCTGGCGGCGGCGAATGGAAGCCCTGCTGCGTCCGAAACCATCCGGGCGTTGGCGGAGCGCGGTGTGGATGCGCAAGCGCATCGAACCCGCAGCCTGACGTTGGAGATTGCTGAGAGCGCCGACCTGATCGTCACCATGACGGAATCGCAGGCTCGTGAAGTAACCGTCCGTTTCCCGTCGGTTCGCGAGCGGGTGCGACGCCTGGGGGAATTCGAAGGCGGTGCTCGCGCGGCGGATATTCCCGATCCCGTCGGGCAATCACTGTTCACCTACCGCAGCGTTCGGAATCGGATCGAGAGCGCTCTGGCCGAATTGATCCTTTATTTGCGGGGAACTGACGCGACGGCGGCGAACGCCGCGCGGAGCGCTCCGATGGCGATGGAGAAGAAGATGACCAAAATTCTGATCGGCGCCGACCACGGCGGCTATGACTTGAAAGAGGCGATCAAACCGATGCTGGCTGAGCGTGGCCTGGACGTCGAAGATCTCGGCTGCCACAGTCGCGATTCGGTGGACTATCCGGATTACGCCGCCGAACTGGCGCGGCGGGTTTCCGCCGGATCGGCCGATCTCGGCATTCTTATTTGCACGACCGGCATCGGCATGAGCATTGCCGCGAATCGGTTTCCTCGGGTGCGCGCCGCGCTTTGCCTCACGCCCCACATGGGCGAAATGGCGCGGCGTCACAACCATGCGAATGTGCTCGCACTCGGCGGGGCGCTGCTCAAGCCGGAGGAGGCAAAAGCCATCGTCCGCGCGTGGCTGGAGGCGGTTCCGGAAGGGGGGCGCCACGATCGTCGCGTGGGTAAACTGGGCGCGCTCGCCTGCGCTGAGGGGGGCGGTGCGCTCGCGGCGACCGACCCGGAGCTGGATGCGGCCATTGCCGGCGAGAACCGCCGCCAACGGGAGAATCTCGAGCTCATCGCCTCAGAAAATTATGTCAGCCCCGCGGTGCGCGAAGCGGTCGGGTCAAGACTCACGAACAAGTATGCGGAGGGCTATCCCGGTCGCCGGTGGTATAACGGATGCGAGTTCGTGGACGAGGTCGAGCGCCTCGCGATCGAGCGGGCCAAAAAACTCTTCGGTGCGGAGCATGCGAACGTGCAGCCGCACTGCGGCAGTGGCGCGAATATGGCTGTCTATTTCGCCGTGCTCCAGCCAGGCGACACCATTATGGCCATGAGCCTGGCGGACGGCGGCCATCTGACGCACGGCCACAAACTTAATTTTTCTGGCCGTTTCTTCAACGTCGTTCCCTACGGCGTCAGCCGCGAGACGGAGCAGCTCGATTATGACGAGCTCGAGCGGCTGGCCGAACGGCATCGCCCGAAACTCATCTGCGCGGGGGCGAGCGCCTATTCCCGCGTTTTTGATTTCGCGCGCTTACGCGCCATCGCCGATCGGGTCGGCGCGTACCTGATGGTGGACATGGCGCACATTGCAGGTCTCGTTGCCGCCGGCGAGCATCCGAGTCCCGTGCCCTACGCCGATTTCGTCACCAGCACCACGCACAAAACCCTGCGCGGGCCGCGCAGCGGTCTCATCCTGTGTCGGGAGAAGTACTCCGCCGACATTGATAAGCAGGTGTTTCCCGGTCTGCAAGGCGGGCCTTTGATGCACGTCATCGCGGGGAAGGCGATCTGTTTTCACGAGGCGATGCGGCCGGAGTTCCGGGCGTATCAGCAGCGCATCCGCGCCAACGCGCGGGCGCTGGCGGCGGCGCTGACTGCGGAGGGATTGCGCATCGTATCCGGCGGCACAGACAATCACTTGATGTTGGTGGATCTGTCTGCCACCGGCGTGACGGGCAAAGACGCTGCGACCGCCCTCGATCGTGCCGCGATCACCGTCAACAAAAACGCCATCCCCTTCGATACGCGGAGCCCTTTCGTGACCTCCGGCATCCGGATCGGCACGCCGGCAGTGACCACGCGAGGCATGGGGGAGACGGAGATGCGGCAGATTGCCGCCGCCATCGCGCGTGTGATTTGTCACGTGAACGATGAATCGGTCATCGCCGAGGTGCGCCGCGAGGTGCAGGAACTGACGTCGCGGTTCCCGCTGCCGTAGAAAGGTCGGGCGCGCAAAGATCGCCGGTCAACGCTCACAGATGCGTTTCCACTCGCGATCCATGATTTCCCAAGCGGTTCGGATGTAGTAGCGATAGTTTTCCAGCGGCGTGCCGTTTGGAATCCGGTGATCGAGACCGAGCACGCAGCCGCCGGTGGAGACCATCGGCGGAATCTTGCGTTCGAGCTCCGCGCGAATTTCCTCGCGCGAACGGCGCAGCACGTGCTTGTCGAGACCGCCGTAGAACGCCAGTCGCCGCCCGTATTTCTCATGTATGGCGACAATATCCATACCCGCCGCGGGCTCCATCGGGTGCATGCAATTGACGCCGGCCTCGAGGAAGGCCTCAATCACCGGATTCATGTCGCCGTCACTGTCCTGATCGAACAGCCGCACCCCGCGCTCCCGGCAGAGGTCCCAGATCCGCCGGTAGTACGGCGCGATGAATTCGCTCACCTGCGCCGGCCCCGCCAACGGCCCCGATTTGCCCGCCATGTCCTCATGCACGCATAGGACGTCGAGCGTCGCCAGGCGCGTGACCCTCTCCAGCACGCGGAAGGCGGTATCAGCCAGCGTGTCCAGAATATCGTGAACGAGTTCGGGATCGTCATAGAAGGCGAGGCAGAGCGCCTCCTCGCCCATGAGCTGGCGCGGTTCGTCGAATCCCCCCGGAATGGATACGCACACGACGCGGTTTTCGGCGAGCAACCGGCGCGCGGTCGCCTCCCAGTCGCCGGCGAGGCGTTCCTCGCAGAAGGCGTACCGCGGACGGAGCCGCCGCCAGTCGTCCATGTTCCGCACGGGATAATCCATCGGCAACGGCAGTGTGGAGACGCCTTTGGAGAGCTTCATCCGCCGGCCCAGGCCGTCTCGGAAGATGCGGAATTCCTCCGTCTCTTCCAGGAGCTCGCTCGGCGGATCGCCGAGGCGTCCGGTCTTTACCGTCAGATAGCCGCGCGATTCGCAACGGTAGCGGAAGGCGGAAAAATCCAGCTCCTGCGGCGTGGCGCCCTGTTCCTCCCACTCCTCCTTCAGCCCGATGATCGGGCCGAAGATTTCGGTGAACATCGGCGGAGCGAGCCGACGGAACGTCATGTGGTCGAGATATTCTTCACGAGGGACCACCGCCCTTCGGCGGATCGCCAGATCGGCGTGAGACATCCATTTCAGTTCTCTCATGCGCTTCCGAGCCCGGACGATCCCGCCGCCGGACCAGGCGCTATCGCCGGCGGGCTAACGAAAGGTAGTAGAGCAATTGCAGCAGGGCGGTGACCGCCGAGGCGACGTAGGTCAGGAACGCGGCGTTGAGCACCGCGGCGGCCGCCGGCGCCTCGCGGGGGCCTACGATACCCGCCTCGATCATGTAACGTTTCGCCCGCGCGCTGGCGTTCCATTCCACCGGCAGGGTCACGAGCGTGAATATCACCACAGCCGTGAAGAGGATAATGCCCAGGTTGATCAGGAACGGGGCACGCAGGAATAGACCCGCGAAGATAATCGGGAATGAGAGGTTGCTGCCCAGTTGGGTCACCGGCACCAGCTGGCTGCGCAGCGCCAGCGGCGCGTAACCTTCGGCGTGCTGAATGGCATGACCCGCCTCATGGCAGGCCACGCCGATGGCCGCCAGTGACGGCGAATGATATACCTGCGGCGAAAGGCGCAGCGTACGATCCCGCGGGTCGTAATGGTCGCTCAGAAACCCGCGACTGACCCCGATATTGACCCCCCGCACGCCTCGCGCATTCAAAAGTGCGCGGGCGGCTTCGGCCCCTGTCAAACCACTGCTCGCTTCCACCCGCGAATAGCGGTTGAACGTCGCCTGCGTTCGAATGGCCGCGAAAGTGGCCAGGATTAACGCCGGCAACATGAACATTATGTAAAGCGGATCGAAAAACATAGCCAATATCCAATCATCCGTAGCAAGTTTACACTTTAGATACCCATTCCGCCAATACGTTCAAAAGGTATGGGGGACGGAGAAAGACATAGTTCCAGCACTCGTATGCCGGAGGAGACATTCGCCAACCACTTGTAGGCCGCCTTGTTCCGCAAAGCGAAAAAGGTGGCGGGGAAGAGAAAGAGCGATATGTTGTCGGCTTTCCGTCGCGGCGTACGCCGCTCCACACAAGCCGCCCTACACGGGGGATGTTTCTCCCACGAGAGGACCGCCGGCGGAACTACCTCCGCGCCCTGTAGCTCCAGTGGCTTTCAACAATGTTGGTTTGTTTATGGAAGACTCTTGAAAATCCGGGCTGAACCATGTGCACAATCCCTATGTGGGGGCACATTTGCAAGGCGCGCTTGACCGTCGCGTCGCGGCGCGACATGATGCCACACCGGGCTTCGAGGGGAGAATTTGCGCATGGGTGACGTTACCACCGGACAACCGATGATCCGGGTGTCGCATTTGACGCGACGCTATGGGCGTGCGGTCGCCGTGGACGACCTCTCGTTCGAGATCGGACGCGGCGAAATCGTCGGTTTTCTGGGTCCGAACGGCGCCGGAAAGACGACCACGATGCGCATTCTATGCGGCTTTCTAGCCGCGACCAGCGGCGATGTGGAGATTGCCGGCCACGATGTTCACCGCGATCCCATAGGCGTCCGTCGCCATATCGGATATCTCCCCGAGCGCTGTCCGCTCTATTCTGATATGCGCGTGGACGAGTTCCTTCGGTTCCGCGCCGCACTTAAGGGCGTTCCGGCCCGCCAGATGCGGGAGCGTGTAGAGGCGGTGAAAGAACAGTGCGGTCTCACCGATGTCGGCCGCCGGATCATCGGGCAGCTCTCGAAAGGCTACTGCCAGCGCGTCGGCCTGGCTGATGCACTCGTGCACGAGCCTGAATTGCTGATTCTCGATGAGCCGACCATCGGTCTTGATCCGACGCAGATTCGGCAGACGCGCGATCTCATCCGCAGTCTCGCGGCCCGCCATACAATTCTGCTCTCGACGCATATCCTGCCGGAAGTGGAAGCCGTGTGCCGTCGCGTGCTCATTCTGGATCGGGGACGTCTCGTTGCTTCGGATTCGACCGATCGCCTCCGTCAGCTCCGGCGCGGGATCGTGAGAGTCACGGCGGAACTCAAGACCGCTCCTCATGAGGATCCTGGCACGGCGTTCGCGGTTCTTCCCGGGGTGCGTACGGCTACGGCCGATAAGGATGGCGAGTGGCGGCGGGTGCGGCTGGAATGTGAGCCGGGTGCTGACCCGCGGTCGGACATCTTTCGCGTCGCCGTCGAGCACGGCTGGACTTTGCGAGAGGTACGGATGGAGGAGAACCGTCTCGAGGACGTGTTTATCGCACTGACGAGTGGCGGAGGGTCATCGGCGGGTGAGACGCCGGAAAGGAGCGATTCGTGAGGTCGTTTGGGGTGCTGCTGCGGCGCGAGCTGGGCGCGATTTTTCTCTCCCCGATGGCGTGGACCGCGTTGACCTTTTTTCTGGCCGTCATGGGGACGAGTTTCTGGATGCTGCTGGATTTGCTGTCGCGCGGGGCGGAGCGCACGGAGGGGGGGGAGGTGATCGGGCAACTGCTCGGTTCGATCTTTTTCTGGTTGGCGCTATTGATCGTAGCGCCGGTGATCACGATGCGGACGATCGCCGAGGAGCGACGGTCCGGGACTTTCGAGATGCTCATGACGGCGCCGGTGCGCGATGGGACAGTCGTGCTGGCCAAATACACGGCGGCGCTGCTGTTCTACGCCGTCCTGTGGCTGCCGACGCTGATCTATCCCCTGACGCTGCGCTTGTTGCGGCCGTTTGGCGCGCCGCTGGATGGCGGTGCGCTGGCGGCCGGCTATCTGGGTGTGATGTTGATCGGCGCGGCCGCGATCGCCGCGGGGGTTTTCACTTCCTCGATAACGCGCAGTCAGGTGACCGCGGCTCTCGGCGCTTTCGCCATCATTTGCGTGTTCTTCCTTGCGGGTTTTCTGCCTTACATCCCGCACGGTGAGACCGTTGCTCGAACGGCCCACTACGCCTCCGGCGTGAGTCATCTGCTCGACTTCGCGCGCGGCGTGGTGGACACGCGCCCGATCGCATTTTATCTCATTAACACCGCCTGGTTGTTGTGGGCGACAGTGCGAATGACGGAGGCACGGCGATGGAAATGAGGGAAATGCGGCGGGCGGGGCGACGGCGCCGACGCGCCCTGCGGTGGAACGCGGTGGCGTCGTTGGTGCTGGCAGCGATCCTCGCCGGGCTGCTGCACTATCTTGCTGCGCGCCACTATGTCCGCCGCGACTGGAGCGGCGTAGGGTTCTACCGCCTCTCACCGAAAACGACTGCGCTGCTGGATTCCCTCCAGGAAGACATCGAAGCGACAATTCTTCTCAAAGGTGGTCACCCAGACCTGAATGACGTCCAGACCCTATTGCGGGAATACCAGCTTCGAACGCCGCGCTTTTTCGTGGCGCGGGTGGACCCAGACCGCTCGCCCGCGCGCGTGGAGGCCCTCGCCAAACGGTTCCCGATCACTGAGCCCAATGTCGTTATCTTCGCCGCTGGCGACCGCTTTCGTATCGTGCCCGAGCGCGAGTGGATCGAATTGGAGCCACCCGATCCCGACGCCCCCAAGAATCAGGCGCCTCGCCGCCGTGCGTTCCTCGGCGAAGCGGCTTTTACGGCGGCGATCCAGTCACTGACCGGTGAGGAGCCCCGAGTGGTCTATTTTCTGGAAGGTCACGGCGAGAAGTCCATCGAATCGGCCGAACCGGGCTTCGGACTGTCCCAGCTCGCCCGCCTGATTCGGCAAGACGGCGTCGAGGCGCGGCGCTTACCGCTGGATGAAACCCGTCGCATCCCGGACGACGCCGCGGCCCTGGTCATCGCGGGTCCGCGACGCCGCTTGCCGCAGCCGGCCGTTGATATGATTCATGACTATCTCGATCACAGTGGGCGAGTCATCGTGATGCTCGATTCTCGGACGCAGACCGGGCTGGAAGACATGCTCTCGCGATGGGGCGTGCGTGTGGGTGATGACGTCGTCGTCGACCCCACCCGTACCTTGACCGGTCAAGAGCTGCTGGTCGGTCCCTATCCGGATCATCCGATCACGTCACCGCTCGCCCGGTACGGTTATTCGGTTTTCTATCAACCTCGCTCGATCGAGCCGATGGGCAATGGCGAAGCGGCGGACCGCCCGCGCGCCACGTCGTTGGCGCTGACGACCGCCAAGGGTTGGGCCGAACGCGATTTTGACGCGCGCCCGATTCGTTTCGATGCCGACCAGGATCGTCCCGGTCCTATCGCCTTTGCCGTGGCGGTGGAGCGGGGCGCCGCCGGTACGGTGGACGTGCGTCTGCGGGCGACGCGGCTGGTCGTGTTCGGCGATTCCCAGTTTGTCGCGAATCGCTCGTTAACCGGCGCCAATGGCGATTTCTTTTTGAACGCCTTGCGATGGGTGATGGAACGTCATGAGCCGATGGGATTGGCGCCCAAGTCCATTGCGGAAGTACGACTCCATCTGACCCGGCGCCAGATGCAGGCGTTGGCCGCGTTCTTTATCATCGGCTGGCCGTCGCTATTCGCGCTGATCGGCGTCGGGGTTCGGATGCGGCGGAGGCACTGAGCGGTGTTCACCAAGTCCACCCGATGGTTGTTGGTCGCCGTGCTGGCGCTAGCCGGTTTCATCGTTTGGGTGGAGCGGCGCCAGGAAACCACCGAACAGCGGCGGCGAATGATGCGCCGCGCCCTGCGCCTGGAGGCGGATCGAGTACGCCGGTTGAAACTGGAATCGGAAGGATTTCAGGCCGTCATGGTGCGCGACGGCGAACGTTGGACCCTCACCGATCCTGTGCGCACTCCCGCCGATGAAGATGCCTTGGGGCGGATCCTGCTGGCGCTGGAACGACTGCCCCGCGGCGAGACGCTCAGAGCCGAGGAATGGAAGCGTGCGGGACAGACGCTCGCAGATTTCGGCCTTGACCCGCCCCGCCTGCGACTGACCGTCGAGGCCGATGGTCCGCCGCTTGTGTTGCGGGTCGGTCGCCCCACGCCGCTCGCCGACGCTGTCTATCTTCTGGTGGAAGGGACGGACGAAGTAATGACGACGTCGCCTGGTCCGCTGTCACTTTTGCCGAATCGCATCGAGCAGCTCCGTGACCGATCACTCTATGGCGCCGAGGCAACGCGCGCGCGCCGGATCGGTCTGCGGCGGGCGGATGGCTGGACCCGGCTGCAGCGCACCGAAGGCGGCACCTGGGTCCTGACCGCCCCGCGTTCGGTCCGCGCGGACGCGACGGCAGTGCGACAATTACTCGCAGGGCTGGCCGCTGCGCGCGCCGGCGAGTTTGTGCAGGACGGACCCGTAGAGCCGGCGGCGTACGGCTTCGATGAGCCGGCGGTGACGGTGGAGCTGGACGCCCCCGGCCTGGACCCCGAAGACGCTCTGTTGATCGGCCGCTCTGTTCCGGGTCGGCCCGACTGGTGGTATGGGCGATTCCGGCGGAGGGATTCCGTATTCACGGTCTCCGCCACGCTAGTCGCGCAGCTCACCGTTCCGGCCAATCAACTCCGCGATCGCCGATTGACGCCGCTGGCGCCGGAGGACGTCAGCGCGGTCCGGCTGGAAATGGACGATCAGGTCCTCCACCTGGCCCGTGCCGCGGAAGGCTGGACGATCATCGAGCCGACGCGCGCTCCGGCGGAACAGGAACGCGTCGAGGCACTGGTCCGTTCGTGGGTCGGCGCACCGGTGTTCGAGTTTATTGATCCGCCAGCGGCCGAAGAAATTCTCCCGGAATTCGATCCCCCTCTCGGTATCGTGCGGCTCTATGCGAAGACCGGTGAAGAAGCGGCGATGTTACAGATCGGTCGCCGGCCTCCCGAGCATGGTCGCATCCGAGTGCGCGTGCCGCCGGAAACCACGGTGTACGAAACTGCCGCCCCCCTGCTCCAACTGCTGACCCCGGACCCCTTCATCTATCGAGGCCGCCGCTTGTTCGAATTGGAACCTGCCGCCATTTATCGCCTGGTCCTCTCGCGCGGAGGCCGCGAACAGGCCGTTCGCCGCGAAGCCGGCGGACCCTTTACGGCTGAAGACGGTTCGCCGGTGGATGACGCGCGGCTGCGCGAACGGCTAGATCGCCTCGTGCGCGCTCGCGTCCGCCATTATGTGACAGAACGACCGGCAAATCTCGCCCCTTACGGCCTCGACGATCCGGAAGGCACTCTGACTTTGGGTCTCGTTGGCGAGGCAGGCATCGGAAAAACCGTCGTCGTGGGGCGGCCCACGAGCACGGGAGAGACATTCGCGATGCTGAGAGGCAAAGACCTGGTATTCGCGATTGACATGCAAACGCGGGACGATTTGCTGGCCGATCTTACGCTCGGCGGCGGAACGGCGCCGGAAACACCGCCTTCGACCGCCCCATGATTTCTCGAAGGAACGCGGCGCAGTGGGTGACAAGGTGTATCACGGCCGCCATGCTCAGCATGGCGATGGCCGCGGCCGGGGTATATGCGTTTGGGCCGCCTCCGTTCGTCGCGCGGCGCATCATCGCCGAGATGGCGCAGCGCGGGTTCGTGGTTCGTCTGCGCCGTCTTCATCTGCGCTTGCCTTTCGATCTGGAGGCGCGTGGCGTGCGGGTGTATGCGGGCGATGTGGCGGACGCGCCAGTTCTCGAAGCCGATCGAGCCATCCTGCATCTCGATCCGCGGGGGGCGTGGCGCGGTGCCGGATGGCTGCGCGGCGCCCGACTGACCGGTGGACGGCTGTGGTTCGGCACTTCGGACGATAGCGCGCCGTTTCGTTCAACGCCAACGGAAATCATCGGCATCGAGGCGAATATCGAATTTGCGCCGGACGGTCTGTGGGTGCATCACGCGGAGGCGCGCTTCGGCGCGATCTGGCGCGCTAGTGGTCATATCGCCGTCTCCGGCAGCGGCTATGAAGCCGGACGCCTCCCAGCCGGTTGGGATCAAAAATTGCGCGCACTGGCCCGCCCCATGGGCGAGGCGGCGCGGGCACTGACCGCTCTCCATGTTTCGGATCCGCCCCTTGTGCACGTCGCTTTCCGGTTTTGGCCGAATGACCCGATACGCAATGAATTCACGCTGGCGGTGCGGGGCGCCCGCGCTCGCCCCGGGGGACTTCCGCCCTCGACATGGCGCTTACGCACCATGTTTCGAGACGGCGAATGGCGTATCGAACAAGCGGACGTCGCCTGGGATCGCGGGCAACTCGCCCTGCGAGGCGCAATCCAACCCGCTACGCGCAGGATTGAGTTTCGTGCTTCCGGCACTATGCCGTCGCGCGATTGGCTTAAATTGCCCCTTCCAGCATCGGTCCGCCGGCGGCTCGAACAATGGGACGTTGTCGCATCGCGCCTCCGGATCGAGGCTGCCACCGACGGCCTCGTCTCGCTCGACGAGCCGGCTCGCCGACTCTTCGGACATTTCGAGGTGATCGAGGGCGAAATCCTGGATGTTCCGATCTCCCGTTTGTCGGCCGATTTTCGCGCCGAAGAGGCGCGTGTGCGCCTGGAGAATGTGGAAGGTCGTCTCGGCGTCGGACCGCGCGGAGGTCCGCTGCAGGGATGGGTCGAATTGGACTTTGAAACCGGGCGTTTTGAAGGTCGGATGCGAACCGGTTTCGATCCCTCGCTACTGCTGCCGTTGCTTACGGAGCGACAAGCCGCAGCCGTCGCGGCGGTGGTTTTTCTCGATTCCCCCCCCCGCATCGAAGCTGAGTTTTCCGGCAGGGTCGGAAGCGACGAATCGTTGCGCATCCGAGGCCGCATCGAAGGCGACCGCTTCGTCTACAACGGCAGCGCCGTTCTGCATGCCGAGGCGGACGTGGAAGCGGAGGAAGAGACGCTCCGACTGCGAAACGTCCTCATCGAGCGCGCAGAAGGACGCCTCACCGGCCGGATGGATCAGCACCATGCACGGCGAGAAGTCCAATTCGAGGTGGAGAGCACATTGCACCCGCCGGCCCTGGCCCGGATGATCAGCCCGTTCACGCACCGGCTTCTGCAGCAGTTTCGTTTCGAGGGGCCCGTGCGCATCGTCGGGCAGGGGCAAGCTACCTACGATGGGCGTAACGATCACGACTTTCGTCTGGCGGTCGAAGGCGAACGCATGGGGCACCGATGGTTACTCGCCGATCGCCTCGCCTTCGACGTCGAGGCCGTCGGCCGCGTCATCGCACTGCGTAATATCCGAGGCGACTGGCATGGCGGCGTCGTCTCCGGCGAGGTGGAAATCGAGCTGACAGAACCGAAAGAAGAACCGGTTCGTTATCGCGCCCGCGGACGTATTGAAAACGCCGATCTCGGCGGCATTGCGCGCGCTGCCGCCGACATGGACGCCGTCCCTTACAGCGGTCGAATCACCCTGGAGGGTCAGTTTTCCGGCGCCCTGGGAGAGGGATACGGACGCGAAACGACGGGCGCCGGCACCGTGCGGATTCGCAATGGGTATCTGATGAAAATCCCCCTTTTCGGTCCGTTATCGCGCGGGCTCTCACGCCTCTATGCCGGTCTGGGATTCGCCGCGCAGGACGAATTCAAGGCGCGGTGGACTCTCGCCGACGGCGTTCTCCGCACCTCGGACGCGCAATTGCGCGGCCCGACGATCAGCTTGCGCGCCCGTGGCCGCTATGATTTGAAGGATGATTTGCAGTTGATCGTTGAGGTCCAACTGCTCCGTTCGGGCTTGATCGCCGATGCCGTGCGGTTGCTGACTCTTCCAATCACGCGCCTCATGGAATTCGAGGTCACCGGCCCCATCGAACATCCCCGTTGGATCCCGCGCAATTTGCCGCGCGCTATGGTGGATTTGTTTTCGGAGTGACCGCCGAGTCGGGAAAACGCCGACCGATTTTTCCAAGGCTTGGAAAAGGGATGGCGCATTTTTTCCAAGGCTTGGAAAATTAGGACGCATCGGCTTCCAAGCCTTGGAAACTCGCGCTGCCGCCCGCCCGCGCCGAAGAATACGCACCTCCACCGCTCCGCTTGCACAGCGGTCTTCGCCGGCCCGACTACCGCCGGATACTTGCAGCGGCACTTGTATTTTGACGGCGAGAAGCATCCAGACGTTCAGGGAGAAAAGCGGATTTTTCCCCGCGCGCCGCCGTATTCTGGCAGCCACGCCCTATTTTGTGCCGCCGTCCGATCTGTTGCGGGCCTTGCGCTCGGCGGCGTTGCGCCGGGTGGACGTGCGACTGGTGGTTCCGTTGGAGAATAACCATTTCTATGCCGGTATGGCCGGCCGCGCCTTCTACGAGGATTTGCTCGATGTCGGCGTCCGCATTTTTGAGCGGCGCCCGCCGTTCATGCACGCCAAAGCGCTGGTCGTGGATGATGTCGCCGCGATCGTCGGCACGGCCAATCTCGACGCCCGCAGCCTG
>CALLML010000059.1 GCA_938005705.1 uncultured bacterium | reverse complement strand
CCCTCGCGGCCACGGCCGCCGCCGGAGTAGGCCAACCGGTGCGACCCGTCCCTGATGCCGAGCACCGCGCATGGCTCGCCGCTGCCCCCGTCCTGCCGATCGAATTGGATCTGGGCCTTGACCTGCGACTGATTGATTTCGTGGACTGCACGAACCCGGGCACTCCCCATGATTTTCTCGACCAAGGCACCTCGCGTGTCGTCGTGGGACCTGCCGGCCGTTACCGCATCACCGCGCCCCATCGGCACGCCTTCTTCAGTTACGGATTTCGCACGGCCGGACGCGACAATCCGATCCTGTTGGTGATCGAATATCCGGACGACGACGACCGGGTGATCAGTTTCATGACCCACGACTCGATGCGCGCTACGCGCCCGCACCTCTCGTTCAGTCAGGAAACGGGCGTCTACACCGGCGGCGCTTTTCCACGATCGAACCGCATGCGCTATTTCACGCTCGTCTCGTGGCCCCAGGACGATTGGTCGCCGTTGCTGACCTTGAATTTCGGACGCACAGGCGGCGGCGGAGCAGCGGCGCGGTTCTGGGTGTACGCCATTGAGCGATTTCACTCCGCCGCGCTGGAAACGACGGAGGGTGCCGGTCGCCAACTAGACATGTTTTTCCCGCTCGCATTTCTCGCCGTCCGCGACAATTTTGGGTGGAGGAGTCCGAGATCCGTGGAGCACCTGGCCGATTATCTGCAGTGGCTCGGACTGAATCGCGTGACGATGATGGTGTACGCGAATCAGAGCTGGGGCGCGCTCTGCACGATTCCCGCCTGGGACGCCAAGGACGACGGCTATCTGGAGAAGATTCTGACGACCCTTGACCAGCGCGGCGGCATCCGCTTCATCGCCGGCATTGTCGCCGACGGCATGTACGGCAACGTAACGGCCGAAGGGAAAAAGGTCGCGGAAATGGAGCCTGCCGAAGCCCGTAACGTGATTCTCAAAGGGCTTGACGAATTCATCGAGCGCTACGGCGGCCATTCCAGCCTCGGCGGACTCGCCTTCGGCAGCATGGAGGCCGTCGGTTTCATGGACATGCTCCGTACCAAAGGCCTGCTGGAGGAAGCCGTCGCGCATGTCAAAGCGCGGCGCCCGGACTGGGACGTGATCACCTATGTTGGCAACTATTACCTTCAGACGCCCCATTTTCAGGGACGCAACGGCCCGACCACCGCCGCCGTCATTCGCGAATGGGAAACCTCCACGGTGCCCTGGCTCGATTTCATCGGCGCCAAAATTGCAGAAAATTGGCGGAATTGGAAACGCGATCCGAATGAACTTCAGGCCGTACCGGGATTCCATGTGTACGAGATGTTCCATCCGGACGACCACCGCCTGCACGATCTCTATCGCCAAGAGCCTCGCGCGCCGATTTTTTTCGACACCGAACGCAGTCCGAACCGCGGTGCGAAAGTTTCGCGCGCCGCCATCTTCGGCACGTTCACGGAGGGGTTCATCGGTTTACATAAGGACGTCAACTGGCATTACACCAAGCCGTGGACGGCGCCGGAATTCAATCCGCCGGAGGCACTGGGGATGTCGGCGTTCGCCCGAGCGCTCGGCTTGCGGGACCGCGTGGCCCTCAGCGCCGGCGGATGGAGCGTGAAGTATTTCGGACTCGATCCGCATATCCGCCGTTTCGCCCGCCACTACCGCCGCCTGCCAGCGGCGGACATGGTCGACGCACCCGCTCCGCCGGAATGCGACTACGTCGTGGTGCGCTGGGTGAAACAGGGGGAACGCCGACACCTCTATGCCCTCAGTCTGATTCCGTTCGACTCGACGGTGAAGGTGGATGGGCGGGAAATCGCGTTGCAGCCTTTCGACCTGGTTTCGTGGACCGACGAAAGCGACGGGGCGCCGAAGGTCGAAGGCGCTCCGCCCGAGACCTTCCGGACCTGGGTCCAGGCGCGTCTGGACCGCTATGATGCGCTACGGGCCGCGGTCGCGCAGCTCGATCCCGCGGCAGCGCCGGATTGTTACCTCCGGCACGGCGAGGCGGCGCGCGCCGCGTTTGCACAAGGGCGCGTGCGGACGGCCGATGACCTCCTGGGTCTGGGCCTTCCGAACGAGCTGGAGTTGCGGCGGCAGATTCTCGATCGTCCGCAAATGACGGCCCGTCCGACCACCGCGCGGATTGTCGTGAACGGCGATACGAACGATTGGCCTGATGATATTCCGCCTATCGTCTCCGAAGACGGCGCCGGCATCGCGGGACACATATATTTCCCGAACAGTTGGACGGGACCGGACGACCTTTCCGCGCGCGTGCGTCTCGCGCATGACGGCGCGAATCTCTACGTTCTCGTCGAAGTGCGGGATGATCGGCCCCATGAGAAAGACAATGTCCGCATTTCCTTTTCGAAAACCGGCTATCGGGACTGGCGCGCAGACGATGTGAAATTCGATCTGAATCTTCAGGTCCGACGCCCCGGAGAACAGCCGACCACGGCCACACAGGGCAGCGCGCGCACCGCCGCGCGGCAGACGCTGGACGGATTTATCGTCGAAGCGTCCGTGCCGCTGGCGACACTCGGCGTCACTCCCGGCGGTGAGGTGGGAATGCACGTGGTCGTTCAGGACGTGGATGTCACCGACAACCTTTCGAAGCACGCCTGGGCGGTTAAACAGGCCTTGCTGATCCCGCACGCGCCGAATTTCGCGTTCTGGAGCGACGCGCGCAACAGCGGGCGAGTGTTTGTGGCGCCCGTCACTCCGGGGCATTGATTTTGATCGGAGCTCGAATCAAACGGCATTCGCTCTTTGGGTATCCTATGAGGGGTTGCCGCGTTCCGTTTCCCAATAGGAAGCGCACAACATTGAACGCGCGGCCGGCGAGCCAAGCCCGATTCGCGTAACATTACGAGGGGCGCCGATCGCCGCAATCGATTCGTTGAGCGGCGCATCGAAGGCAGAAGAAGCCGTGCAGACCTACCAATTTTTCGCCCACAACGGGTAAGGTGCCAGGACAAAGCGGGAGCGCGGCTGAGAACAGAAAAGACGGAGTGGTTCTGGCAGGCTTGTTTCAGGCGGCACGAGCAGTATCACGTCCTGTCGTTATCGAGAGAAAAAGACGGGGCCGCCTGACGAGAACCTCGCCACCGCTCAAAAAATGAAAATGGTTGGACACGCCCTGCGTTCTCAACCGACAACGACCCTCAGGAAAATGACTCATCGCTCAAGCCCGACGCATGATCACGCCCCTGTCTTTCGAAGGGAGCGGTGGCAACGGTTTTTTCGCCCTCGAGACCGGCCGGATCTTTTTTCATCCCGATCCACAGGGAGCAAGTGATAGTAGTTATCTCCCTGTTGTCCTGATAGGCTCGTTTACGACGTTGCGGCCTTAGCTCGCCTTTGCCTTTCAGGATCGAGAACATCAGTTTTTCCAACTCAAATGCCTCTGGCGGGACCCTATACCAGCCTTTGCAACTCAAGCGTGATTTTGGGGCTTCTGATCCGGCGCGACCCGCTCTGCGCCTCCGCGGCATGTCTTTCTTTCGGCCAGCCGACCTCGGCACCATACTTTTCGCACTTCGTCCGCGATAATCGCCAGTCCCCGCTCCACCACCGCATCGTCCTGGGCATAGGTCACGCGGATGCATTCGTGCCGGTGTCGCCACTCGTCCTGGCGGCCTGGGAAAAAGTAGTGCCCCGGCACCACCAGTACGCCGCGCGCCTTGAGGCGCTGATAGAGCTCCTCGCAGCGGATCGGCAACCCCTCGAACCACAACCACAAAAAGAGCGCGCCTTCTGGCTTGTGCACCGCGAAAGGCACGCCCGACATTTCTGCCTCCAATTGTGCGAGCGCCCGACGGGCCTTTTGTTCATAGAAGGGACGAATTGTCTCTCGACTGATCCGGACGATTTCGCCACTTCGAACCATCTCCAGCGCCAGCGCCGCCCCCAAACTGCCCGGCGCCAGACTCATGACTGCCGTCATGCGCGAAATAACCTGGATGATCTGCTCATCCGCGACGACAATGCCCGTGCGCAAAGCCGGCAGACCAAGCTTCGAGAGACTCATGCAGACGATCATGTTTGGGTCCCAGACCGGCCGCACGTTCTCAAAAATGATGTTCGGAAATGGCGTGCCGTAGGCGTTGTCCAAAATCAACGGCACACCGGCCTTCAGCGTCATCTGGCGCAGTGCATCAATTTCATCATCTGTCAACACATTGCCGGTCGGGTTGGTGGGACGCGACACGCATACGGCACCGACATCCGCGCGTATGGAGACACGGCGAAAATCCACGCGGTATTTGAACATGTGCTCGTCGAGCCGCACGATTTCCGGTCGCACGGCGCGAAAGATGTCGCCCTCCAGCCCCACATCTGCGTAGCCAATGTATTCCGGCGTCAGAGGCAGTAGGATCCGACGGCGCTGGCCGCCGCTACGGCCCGCAAACATGTTGAAGAGAAAAAAGAAGCTGTTTTGGCTGCCGTTGGTCAGCGCGATGTTTTGAGGTCCGATAGACCAGCCGAATTCTTTCCTGAACAAATCTACCAGCGCCTCGATGAACAACCGGCACCCCTGCGGCGGGTCGTAATCGCCGATCGTCCGCTCGAACTCGCCGGAGCACGCGAGGATGTCCTCCATGCGTTTACGAAACAGCACTTGGACGGGAGCGATGTGGCTGGGGTTGCCGCCACCGAGCATCAACAGCGTGCGGTTGCCGTCGAGGGCGCGGCCCAAATCGTCCATCAGCTCACCGATACCGATTCGTCTGCAAAAACGTTCGCCGAATTTTGAAAGCTTCATAGGGTCTGACGCCTTTACTGCCCAATGCTTGCGCGATTGAGGCCGCCAGAGCAAGAGGAACATATCAGGCAATCTGCCGTTCGCACGGCGTATTCATCAGCCGGCCTTCGACTCAGAGTCAGAGAAGCCCCTCGCATTACGCCTCGGCGGCTCTCGTGAAGACGTAGTTCGTCCGACGACCAGGCAAGACTCCCGCAAAGAAGCTGTCGACAGATCTTCGGCAGCCGTCCGGCTCGAAAGACTGTCGAGTACGACATCTTCTATTCTGCTCGAAGCGCAGTCGCGGGATCGAGATGAGCGGCCATGCGGGCCGGCACGAAGGAAGCCAGCAGGCCTAGTCCCGCGGACCCTGCGACCGGCAAGCACACCGCGCGAAGCCCAAATGCCATGGGATATCGCACTTCCGCCAACATGGGCGCGCCCATCCAGGCCAGCGCCACGCCCACCAGGGCCGCGCCCACCGAAATCATCAAGCCCTCCGCCACAAACAACGCGGCCACATCCGCGCGGGTGGCGCCCAAAGCTCGGCGCAAGCCGATTTCCGACACCCGTTCGCGCACATTGCCTGCCAGCAGCCCGGAAATCGCGATCCCCCCCAAAGTCAGCGCCAGTCCCGTCATGCCACCCAGTCCGATCTGTAGAGTGCGTCGGAGGCGTTGGACCCCTCGCAAGATGTTCTCTGGCGTAATCCGCGCCACCGCCCCCGGCCCCCAGCGCGGATCGCCTAGCAGCCGTTCCAGACGGCGCCAACCAATGTCAAAACGCGCATCGTTCGACAGACGGACGAAGATAGCATCCAAGTGCTCGCCCGGCTCGATCGCCGACGAAAGAACGAAATCTGCCGTGGTCCAGGGGATGAAGGCCACACGTTCGCCGAGCGCAATCAGCGGATGATCCGAGACCTCTCTCAGCGCACCCGTTTCCGCCGAGATGACGCCCACCACGCGAAAGAGGGCGCCGCCCAGTGAGACCATCGCGCCAACCCGCGCGCCCCATGCGTTCGCTAGTCCCGACGAAAGCACGACGTTGCGCTCAACGTCACGCACGTCGCGTTCATCCAAAAAACGTCCCTCCTTTACGGTCCAACCGCGCGCGGCGGCCAACTCCGCGTCGGTCGCGATCAGTGCGGCGGTATCGCCCGTGCCCGAAACGGTCTCATATCGGCGCGCGCCGGATACCACCGCCTCCGGCAG
Organism: uncultured bacterium; assembly: GCA_938005705.1. Taxonomy (GTDB): domain Bacteria; phylum Verrucomicrobiota; class Kiritimatiellia; order PWTM01; family PWTM01; genus CALLML01. The sequence goes on along the minus strand of CALLML010000059.1, from coordinate 70,427 downwards.
GCTCGCCGCCAACGTTTCCGCCATCCGACGGGTCAACGCGGGCGGAACGGCGGCGGCGTCCGCTGGGGTCAAAACCACAACCGGACCTCCGAACTCACGCAGCAAGCGGTCGGAATGAACGGACAAACCCTCCGCAACGGCGATCAACATCGAGAGGGCAGCGTTGCCAAGGGCGATACAAAGAAAGGCCAATATCGTCCGGACTGGATGGGATCGGAATCCAATCCAGAGATCGCGCCAGAAATCCCCGATCGCGCTCATGGGCTGTTTCCATCTTTCACATTCACCGATCGAAAGGCCGGCGTGAGACGCCCGCGCTTTCGACGAGCGCCCGGAGGCCCCCCTGATGTGGATTCGAAACGGCTTTTTCCAAGGCTTGGAAAACTCCGCCCTTTCACGTTCCAAGCCTTGGAAAAGACCGGGGTGGTCATTCCACCAAGCCGGACTCCGCACGCCGCCGGGCCTCGGCGCGGATCCATTCCTCGCGGTAGGCCGCGTCCACTCGTACACGGCTGATGGGGCGCAGACGATCGTTCGGCACCTCTCGCAGGACACCCTCAACCTCGATCAGCGCGATGCGACCCTGTTTAAGACCGCGAAAGATTCCGGCGATCACCCGCCCATCGAGCATTTCGATCTCGACTTCTTGCCCCCTTTCGAACATGGGCGATTGGGTATCCAACCGCGCGCGGACGGCATTTTCGAGCGCCGACGCCCAGAGGGCGATCTCCTCTTCCGTGCGGGCCGGCGGGACCGCGGTTTCCGCCTCCGCTGCCGGTGGCGGAGTTGCGGGGGTAAACCATGATCGGCTATCGGGCAGCCGAATCCAGCCGCGCCTCCAAGCGGTGGCGCTTAGGCCGCCGAGGATCAAGATAATGGTCAGCGTCGCCAGCGCGCGGCGCAGACGTTCCCGTCGGGCATGTTCGACTTGCACGTAACGGCCGGTTGAGGTGTTAAAGCCGCACGCGGTGCAAACGACATCCTGAGGCCCCATCACGATCCCGCACGAAGGACAAATTCTGAGTTCGCCGCCGACGGCGCCGGCGGGATTCAACCTCAATCTTGGCTCTCCGGCAGAAGACGCCTCCGCGGACGCGGCCGAGGGCGCGCCGACTTTCTCGCCGATCTTCAGACGCCATCGGGGTTGGGCGGTAGGCGACGGGGCCGCAACCGCCGTTTTGCCGTCCATGGCGGCCATCGCCGGTGGAGGCAATGGGGCCCCGCAAGCGGGACAGGTCGTCATCCGCCGGGCCACTTCGGTATCCACCGATGAGTGCTGTCCGCAAGACGGGCAACTCACTTCGGTATAGCCCATAATCGGCTTCCTTTCCCGCGGAGCGCCGGCCAGGCGATGGAATCAAACCTCGCCCAGCCCCGCCGCGATGCGTTCACCGAGCGCGGCGATCGGCAAGCGTTCCTGACGCAGGGTGTCGCGGTCACGCAGGGTGACGGTATCGTCTTCCAACGTTTGGAAATCAATCGTCAAGCACCACGGGGTGCCGATCTCGTCCTGGCGGCGGTAGCGCCGTCCGATCGCGCCTGTCTGATCCCAGAACGCGGACCAGCGACGGCGGAGTGGCTGATAAACCGCGCGGGATTTCTCGACGAGTTCGGGCCGGTTTTTCAGCAACGGAAAGACCGCGACCTTGATGGGCGCCAGCACGGGCGCCAGGCGAAGCACCGTGCGCGGCTCATAGCCCGCGGGGGGCGGCCGCCCCGGCTCGGCCGTCTTCGGCTCGCCGCCGCCCTCCTTGGGCACCCATTCCTCGCGATAGGCTTCGCACAGGGCGGCGAGCGCGATGCGGTCCACACCCGCCGACGGTTCAATAACATGGGGAATGTATCGTTCGTTCTTCTCCGCGTCGAAATATTCCATACTCTTGCCGCTGAATTCCTGATGGCGGCGTAGATCGAAGTCGCCGCGCGCGGCGATGCCTTCGAGTTCCTGATCGCCGAACGGAAACCGGTACATCACGTCGGTGCAGGCGCTGGCATAATGCGCGAGTTCGTTTGGGGCATAGACATAGCGGCTCAGCCGTCCCTCCGGCAGGCCGATGGAGCGATACCATTTCAACCGTTCTTCCACCCAATAGGCGTGCCATTCGGCGTCCGAGCCCGGGCGGACAAAGAACTCCAGCTCCATCTGTTCGAATTCGCGGGAACGGAAGGTGTAATTGCGCGGGTTGATCTCATTACGAAACGCTTTGCCGATCTGCGCAATGCCAAAAGGCACTTTGACCCGCCCGGTATCGAGCACGTTGAGATAGTTGGCGAAAATGCCCTGCGCGGTTTCCGGCCGTAGGTAGGCCTGACTGGACGAGTCCTCGAGCGCGCCGATAAAGGTACGGAACATCAGATTGAAATCGCGCGGTGGCGTCAGCTCGCCTCCGCAGGCCGGACACGGACGCGTTTCCGGCGAGCGATTCCAGCTTTCAAGCAGTGTCTTCAGCGCCTCGGCCGTTGGCCGGCCACCGCCTGCTTCGGCAAGGCGCGCCACCAAGCCGGGCGCCTCGGTGCTGCCTTTGCGTTCTAGCCAGCGAAAGGCCTTCTCGATATCCCACTTCACGTCGGTCTGCGTGGCGCTGGCGGCGGCATTCGTCCATGAGGAGAGCCACGCGCTCTCGCGAAGCTGGTCCGCCACCTGGTCGGCGCGAAACATCTTCCGGCATCGCCGACATGACTGCATCGGATCGCTGAACCCGCCGACGTGGCCGGACGCCTCCCAAACGCGCGGGTGCATGATGATCGCCGCGTCAAGTCCGACGACATCCTCTCGCTCCCGCACCATGGCTTTCCACCATGCCTCGCGAATATTGCGCTTTAGTTCGGCGCCGAGCGGTCCATAATCCCAAAAGCCGTTGATGCCTCCATAGATTTCAGAGCTTTGAAATATGAAGCCCCGCCGCTTGCAGAGCGCGGAAAGGGCATCGAGCGTCACTGGAAAATCGTTAGCGTTCATGGGCGGGCATCGTGCGGCAGCGATCGCACACGGTCAAGCGCGAAGCGGATGCGGAGCGAGGGGAGACTTTACCGGGGCGACGAAAATGGGCTAAATAAGAAATCAATGTTTCACCTGATTGTGCAGAATGGCCGCCACCGGGGGCGGCGATTATCCATTCGTGGCAGGGCGCTCGATATTGGAAGCGCGGAGGATTGTCCGTTGCGCCTCCGAGGCGAGGGGGTGGCCCCGCGGCATGCGCGTATCGAGGAACAGGCTGATGGCCATGAAATCACGGCGCTCGATGCCGCCCATCCCTTGCGGATCAACGGGACGGAAGCGACTCGCCATCGGCTGCGAAGAGGGGATCTCATCCGCATCGGCGAATTCGAGATGGCATACGAACCGGCCTATTCCGCGCACGCCGCGCTGCCGGAAGGCGAGGACGATCGTCGGCGCGGCGGCGGACTCACGTTTGCGCTAGTGGCGCTATTCCTTTTATTCCAGTCGTTCTTGCTCTATTATCTGAGCCAGTTGTTTTTTGAGACGCGTTCGCCGTATATCCCACAGGCCAATGAATCCCCGCGAGGGCCCTAATCCACGGGCGGGCTCGTTTCTCCGGCTTCGCGATACCAAGCCCCACTGAACATCGTTTTTATCGCTGTGCATATTTTTGTTGTTTGTGGTTTTGTCGTCATGCTTTGATGAAACACCCATCCGCGGGCGAGTGGCGGAATTGGCAGACGCGCAGGACTTAGGATCCTGTGGGGCGACCTGTGCGGGTTCGAATCCCGCCTCGCCCACGCGAAGGGAACAGGGAATGTCATTGTCTTTGTATCCATACGATTACCTGGCGTTTGGCACATGTACGGACATCGGACGCCTGCGACGCCGAAATGAGGACGCCGTTTTTGCGTCGGCCCGGCACGCAGTCTTCGGCGTGTGCGACGGACTGGGAGGCACCGAAGGAGGCGCCGAGGCAAGCCAAATCATCGTCCGTACCGTCGAAACCCTTTTGAACCACCCTCCCCTGCCCGCCGCCATCGCCTCTCACGCCTACCGCGTTTTATTGGTGACGCAGGCCATTCGTGAGTCGGGTCTGCAAATCCGCCGTTATGCCGAACAACATGGCTACCAGGGGATGGGCAGCACGGCGACCTTCATGCTGTTTGGCACCGCGGCCGAACGCCGAGTCACTTTGCTGCATGTGGGTGACACCTTGGCGTTTCGTTTGCGCGGTCAACGCATGGACCGTCTCTTCGATCCCCACAGCGTCGAGATGGAATATGGACCTGCCGCGGCTGGGATGCCGCCCTTCATCCGGCATCTGCTTACCCGCGCCGTTGGCATTTCCCATCACGAACAGATGGAGCCAACTCCTGTGGACGTGAAGCCCGGTGATCTCTTTCTGATCGCCAGCGATGGTCTGACCAATATGATCCCCATTTCGCGCATTGCCGCTCTGCTGGCCGAAACACCCACCGCGGGACCCGAGGCGACGGCGCAGCGAATGGTGGATGAGGCCAATGCGGCAGGCGGACGTGACAACATCAGCGTCATCGTGGTCGCCGTCGGCAAAGGCTCGGAACTGGTACGCGCGGACATACGCTCGTGAGGATGGGAATGACATGATTTTGGGCGGGCCGTACTCGGCGACATTCTGTATACGGAAAGGGCTCGTCCGGCAATCGGATTCAGCGTTCACAAAAAAATATTGTGTGTCGGCCGCCGAAGACGCATGATAAACCTCGATGGTCAACGGGGATTCGCCGCTGTGCGGCGACCGGAACCAAGTACCTGAGGAGATCAAGGGTATGGCTAAGACAATGACGAAGTCACAGATTGTCGCCGCCGTCGCCGACGCCGCCGGCATTTCTAAGAAGCAGGCGTCCGCTGCGATGGAAGCGCTGGTCAATCTCGCATACAAAAACGCGAAGAATGGTTTCACGATTCCGGGGCTGGGCAAACTCGTCCTGGTGCAGCGCAAGGCGCGTATGGGCATCAATCCGCAAACGAAAGAACCCATCAAGATTCCGGCGCGTAGAGTCGTCAAGTTCCGCGTAGCGAAGCAGGCCAAGGACGCCATCCTGAAATAGTGCCCTTCATGTTGTTGACTAGAACGGGAACCCCGGTGATGAAGCGCGGTTCCCGTTCTGCTTTTTCAGACGGGGCGGCGCACACGGCGATCGGCGTGCGAGGGTTCCCCTTCGCAAGCCATCGAGGAGTTTCAGCACCATGAAAACATTGGCATTGGGGCTTCCCAAGGGCAGTCTCCAGGCGGCGACAGTCGCCATATTCGAGAAGGCGGGCTTCCGAATGATTCTTCACGAGCGTTCTTACACTCCCGAAATTGACGACCCGGAAATCCTTCCGCGTCTAGTCCGCGCGCAGGAAATCAGTCGCTACGTGGAAAACGGCCATCTCGACGCCGGCATCACTGGCTATGATTGGATTTGCGAGAACGGCTCGGATGTGGTTGAGGTGGCAGAACTGCTCTACGCCAAACAGGGGTTCCGCCCTGTGCGGTGGGTTCTCGCTGTGCCCGAGGAGTCACCGATTCGATCCGTGAAAGATTTAGAGGGAAAGCGCATCGCGACCGAAGCCGTGGGCATCACGCGCGCATGGCTCCGTGAAAAGGGCGTCCATGCGGAGGTGGAGTTCTCGTGGGGCGCGACCGAAGCCAAAACACCCGATCTCGTAGATGCGATTGTCGAGCTGACGGAAACGGGTTCATCGTTACGCGCCCACCGCTTGCGCATCGTCGAGACAATCATGGAATCCACCACCCGCTTCATCGCCAATCGGGGCGCGTGGGCCGACTCGTGGAAGCGCGCGAAGATGGAACAGATCGTCACGCTACTGAAGGGCGTCCTCGCCGCCTCATCTCGCGTGCTATTAAAGATGAACGTGGACAGGGTGCGGCTGGCCGGCGTGGTGGACTTATTGCCGGCGCTGCATGCGCCGACCGTCAACCCGCTCAGCAGCGATGGGTGGTATTCCGTGGAAACGGTGGTGGAAGAGCACCTGGTGCGCCGGCTTATTCCGGCGTTGAAAGCCGCGGGCGCCGAGGGTATTATTGAAATTGCATTAAACAAAGTGGTTCCGTGACCGGCCGCTCCATGGCGTGGACGGTCGTTTTTCCGAGGGTCATACATGGGCTCAATCAAGAAAAAACGACGCGAGAAAATGGCGAAGCATAAACGGCGTAAACGCAGACGCATGCTTCGTCACAAGAAGAGTTGATTGCGATCAGACCGGATGATGGTCAGTGCCGGATGATTCATGGCGCGGCGTCTGTTCCGGAATTGGAATTTTTCCTCTGCCAAATCAGTCGGGGCGGTGTACGCCCAGAGAAAACCCCGAGGGGCAGGGGGCTCTTTTCGCGCATGGGGCGGGGCGTCGAATACCAATGGAGAAAAACCGGAAATGAAGCCGCCGAATGAGGATCGCCGGGCGATTCGTCGTCGGATACGCACAGCTATCCAGCTGGGTGCAACGGCGGCCCTTCTCCTCGGCACCGGTTGCCGCAGTGTCGCCCCTCCCGCGCCGGCGGACACCGGACCTGTCCGCTCCGATCCTCCGCCAGAGGCACTGGCGCGTTTTGGTCGCTCGGTCCTTCATGAGTATCAAGCCGAGCATGACGCGGCGATCGAACAGGCCTTGGCCGCTGTCGCCGCCGACCCCGATAGCGAGCGTTTGAACGGGCGCGCGGCGGCATTGCTCCTCCGTCGAGGCCGAGTCGACGAGGCAAAAGACTTGATCGAGCGCTGGATTCAGCGCCGGCCCGACGATGCGATACGGATCCAGTGGCTCGCGCGAGTATACCGTGCGGTGGGGCGGCTTGATGAGGCTGTAGCAACTTCACGGCGTGCCCTTGCCACGAACCCCGCGAATGCGGACATTGTAGCGGAGTACGCGGATCTCTTGATTCGTCGCGGCGAGGGGGAGAAGGCGCTTCGACTCCTTCAGGAGGCTTCCAGCACCGCTCGACCGGCAATCTCGCTGCTACGGGCTGTTCAGATGTATCTGATCTGGGCGGAAGCCCGGGAACGGCCCGAAGCCCGCGAGACCACGGCCGCCCTCCTCAAACCGATCGGCGAGCGCTTTGATTTGGACGCTGCAGCGGCGCTCGCCCTCGGGCATCTGTATCGGAGAATCGAAAAAACGGAGGAGGCCTTCGCGGCCTTTGACCGCGCCGCTGCGCTCGACCCCGAAAACGATGAAGCCGCGCTATTCGCCGCTCTGATGAAGGCCACCTTGGGCCGGGAGGACGAGGCCTTGGCATGGGCCGAACGCGCCGTGGACCGCGTCCGCCAGCCGGTTAATCTGTTGCGGCTGATTGCCGAACTCCGGGCGCGGGCCGCCATGCGAGTTGAAGACGTCGCTCTAGCGCGCGAACATCGACTGGCGGCTGTGGCGGCGTTGCGTCGGGTGCTGGCAGCACGCCCCGACGACCTGGTGCTGCGACTGGCCTTGGCCGAACTGCTTCTCCTGGCCGATCTTCCCGAACAGGCGCTTGTCGAACTCGGTCGCATCAATGCCCCCGATCCCTCGTTGCGAAGGACGATCGCGCTGCGCTTTGCCGCCGGCGACGTTCCCGCCGCCATCCGTCGGCTCGAGTCGTTGTCAACCATCCGCCCGCGCGACAGTCAAATCAAATACATCCTGGGTGAACTGTATTTGCACGCCAATGACTGCGCGAAGGCCGTGGAGGCATTTCACGCCGCCATAGCAGGAGACAGTCCGGAGTCGGTCCACTATATCCGCCTGGCGGTGGCCCAGGCCGCTGAGAATCCTGACGCCGCCATGGAAACCCTGCGCGAGGCAGGACGCCAATGGTCCGACGACTTACACCTGATCGAGGCCCGTGCTCAGCTCCATCTTTTTCGCAGCGAATTCGTTGACGCCCGTGACGCGTATGAAGAAATTGAACGCTTGCTGGAAACAGGCAGTATCAACCCCGACATATCCCCTCTGTTCTGGGTCCGCTCGGCGGAGGCCCACTTGCGCGCCGGCGATACGGCCGGCGCGGACGCGCGTCTCCGCCGGGCCATGCTGCGCGAACCGCTGGCGATTGAGGCCTTCATTCGCCTGACCGCCGATCCCGACCAACCGCCGGAGGTCGTGGCCCGCGCCCGCAGAATCATGGAGAGGCTGGACGCCGATCGAGGGGATGTGTTCATCAGCCTTTTTAAGGGACTGTTCGAACACTTCGCCAAGAACTATTCGAACGCGATCTCTGCCTTCGAAACCGCCCAAACCCGTGCGCAAGGCCAAACTGACGCGGCCGAGTTGCTTACACCCGACTACTTTTTCTGGTTCGGCGCCGCATTGGAACGCGACGGTCAGATCGAACGCGCGGAGGACATGATGCTGAAATGCCTCGAACGCGATCCGGATCACCACCGAGCCCTTAATTACCTCGCATATACCTGGGCGGTCCACGGCCTGCATCTGGAGCGGGCGCTGGAATTCGTCAAGAAGGCGCTGAAACTTGAACCTGACAACGCGGCCTATCTGGACACCTTGGGCTGGATTTATTTCCGCATGGGGCGGCTTGAGGAGTCGCTGACGGAACTTCGACGAGCTCTCGAGAAGGAACCGGATGAGTCGGAAATTCAGGATCATGTCGGGGACGTACTGGCCGCGCTCGGGCGAGAGGAGGAGGCGTTGCCGCACTGGCGCCGCGCATTCGTTCTGGAGCCGGATAATGAGAGTATCCGCGAAAAACTGATCCGCCGAGGCGTGGATGTGACCCCTCTGCTGGAAGAGGCCGAAGCCCATCGCCGTGAAGTCGAACGACGGCGACGCTGGCAACGGCTAAATGGCGGAGAAATTGGCGAAATAGAGGCGCCGTCCGACCTCGATGCGGCGCCCATCCCCGGCCTTGATCTCACCCCGGAAGAATTGGAGGAGCTTCAAGATTCGGATTCTCCGTGAAGGACGTCCCTGACATGCTTCGGGGCCGCTCGTTCCTCGCGCACCCGGAAATCCGCCGCATCGTATAGGACAGGGAGCGAATCAACATGATCAATCCGGAAGAATTGAAAAGTCGGCAGCAGGCGTCCGCTGAGCGCATCGAGCAAATGCGGGGGTATCTTTGACATCGCCGGCAAAAAGCGAACACTGGAGGAGCTGAAGAATCAGGCCGCCCATCCGGATTTTTGGAAGGACCCGACGCAGGCCCGCGCGGTCATCGCTCAGACGAACGCCTTGCGCGCCCTTATCGAACCCTATGAGCGCATGACCGCCCGGATGGCTGACGCAACTCTCTTTGTTGAAATGGCCGAGGCCGAAACCGACGAGACGGCTCGGCAGGAGGCCCTTCAAGAGGCTGCGCGAGCACTGGAAGAAGCGGATGGACTACGCGAGGACATCGAACTGCGGACGCTGTTGGGTGGAAAGCTGGACCCGAACAACGCGTATGTCAGTCTGCACGCCGGCGCTGGCGGCACCGAATCCTGCGACTGGGCGGACATGTTACTGCGCATGTACACCCGCTATTTCGAGCGCAAAGGTTTCGAAACGCGGCTGCTCGATGTGCAGCCCGGCGAAGAGGCCGGCATCAAGAGTGCCACGCTGCATGTGATCGCCCCGTATGCCTACGGGTTTTTGAAGGCGGAACGCGGCGTGCATCGACTGGTTCGAATCAGTCCGTTCGACGCGAACAAACGCCGCCACACCTCTTTCGCCGCCGTGGATGTGACCGCGGAACTCGATGATGACATCGAGGTGCAGATTAACGAGAAGGACTTGCGGATAGATACCTATCGCGCCGGCGGCGCTGGCGGCCAGCATGTGAATAAGACCGATTCGGCCGTCCGCATCGTGCATGTGCCCACGGGGCTGGTCGTCGCCTGCCAGGCCGAACGCTCCCAGCACAGCAACCGAGAGAAGGCCATGCGCATGTTGCGTGCCCGCCTCTATGAGTTGCAGCTAGACCGCCAGCGCAAGCAAGCCGAGCAGTTTTACGGCGAGAAGGGCGAAATCGCCTGGGGCCGCCAAATCCGCTCGTATGTCCTGCAACCCTACACGATGGTTAAAGACCATCGAACAGAGGTCGAAGTCGGCAACGCCGCTGCCGTTCTCGACGGCCACCTGGATGTTTTCATTGACGCTTATCTGCGCCGCTTCGGAGCCGCATCGTGACGATTCTTGAGGACATTCTCGCCCACAAGCGCCGCGAGATTGCAGAACGCCGCGCGAGGATGCCGGTCTTGCCCCCGCCCGCGCATCCGCCGCCGGATTTTGTCTCCGCGCTGAATACGGAACCGATCGGCGTCATCGCCGAAATCAAGCGCCGATCTCCCTCGGCGGGGCCGTTGCGAGTTCCGTTCGATCCCGCGGCGCTCACCCGCGCCTATGAAGCCGGCGGCGCACAGGCGGTTTCCATTCTGATGGACGCACATTATTTCGGCGGCGGCGAAGCGGATTTCATGCGCGTGCGCGAGGCGACAAGCCTGCCGCTTTTGTACAAAGAATTCATCCTCGATGAATGGCAAATCCGCCACGCCACCTCGCTCGGCGCTTCTGCGGTGCTGCTGATTGCCGCCGCACTCGATGACGGCGCGCTGCGAGATCTGCGGCAACGTGCGGAGTCGGCGGGTCTCGCAGCGCTGGTGGAAGTGCATGACGAAATCGAATTGAAACGCGCGGCGGATACCGGCGCCCGAATCCTCGGCATCAACAACCGCGATCTCCGGACGTTCCGCGTTTCACTCGAAACCACGGAGCGCCTCGCCCCCCTTGCACCGCCCGGCGCGCTGATCGTAGCCGAAAGCGGCATCCGCGGGCCGGAGGATGCCGCCCGGTTGAAGGCCGCGGGCGCACGGGCGCTGCTGGTTGGCGAACATCTCTTGCGCGCGCCGGATGTCGTGGCCGCGCTGCGGGCCCTGCGCCATATCGTTTGAAAAGACGGAACGCTGCGGGACCTGCGGACGGCCTGAATCTTAGGACGGACGGTTCCCACCGGGAGGCGCACAAGACCGCCACCATCCCGGCGTATTTATCCGGAAAACGGGGCGCGATCATCGAATCATTGAAGCCGGCTTTCCTCCGGTGGATGCCGTACCTCGGGGACACCGGATTTTAAGCGGCGAACGGCTCCGGCAGAACCGGCGGCGAGTTTCCGCAACCTCTCGTCAGAATTTCTCTTTTTATGACTCCATTTCGCACCTAACCGGAATGATTGAATTTTTCCACCTCGGAGGTATGCTATAGCTAGTCGGCGGGCACGCCAGACGGTCTCAGGATCATGGAAGAGCAATGCCATCTCTATCCATTGCGTTTTCGGCCCGTATATAAAGATTATATCTGGGGCGGGCAGCGCATCATTCAGGCCTTTCGCCGGGATGTGCCGCCGGATATTTATGCCGAGTCCTGGGAGATTTCCTCGAGGGACGATGGCATGAGCATCGCTGAAAACGGCCCTTGGGCCGGGCATACCCTTACGGAGATCGTCACCGCGCTCGGCCCCCGCTTGCTGGGCGCAGGCGTCTCGCCGACAAACGGGCAATTTCCCTTGTTGATCAAGCTTATTGACTCGCGTGAACGACTCAGCGTTCAGGTTCATCCCGACGACGCCGGGGCCGCCAAATGGGGGGGAGAGGCCAAGACGGAAATGTGGTATGTGCTCGACGCGGCGCCCGATGCGCGCGTCTTCGCCGGACTGCTTCCTGGCGTAGATCGCAAGGCCTTTGAAGCCGCGATCCGAACCGGCGAGGTGCGAAGCCTGCTGCGCACGGTACCTGTCCGCCCCGGAGACGCTGTCTATGTCCCCGGAGGACGGGTGCATGCGATTGACGCCGGCTGCCTGCTGTTGGAAGTGCAGCAGAACTCGAACACGACTTATCGCATTTACGACTGGGGACGCGTCGGCCACGACGGCCGGCCCCGCCAAACCCATCTGGCACAGGCCCTGCGCGTGATTCGATGGAAAGACGAGGCTCCCGTGAAACTGGATCCCCGCCCCCTTCCCGCCCCACCCATGAACGCTTACGAGGAAATCGTTTCGTGCCCCTTCTTCCGGATGGAACGGTGGACGCTGCGGTCGCCCACATCTTTGAAGTCCGATGGCGATTCGTTCAACATTATGTTCGTTGCCGGTGGCGTTGTGAACGCTGAATGGGCGCAGGGCACAGACACCTATCGCGCCGGAACGACCGTGCTTGTGCCCGCAGGACTATTGGAGGTCAGGTTGCAGCCGACCAAAACCGGGGCGACTCTTCTGCGGATCCGACGACCGACCAACGTGACCGGCGCATGAGACAGGCCAAGCCTCCCTTCTAGCCCAGCGCCACATCAAGCGTCATCATCAGGGCGAAACCCAGCATAGCGCCGATCGTGGCCAGATCGCTGTGCTCGCCCCCCTGCGATTCGGGAATGGCGTCCTCGACCACGACGTAGATCATCGCGCCGGCGGCGAATCCCAACGCATAGGGCAACAGCGGGCGGGCGACCGTCACTGCCCAAAGTCCCAGCAGCCCGGCTACGGGCTCGACTGCGCCGGAAAGCTGTCCCCAGAAGAAGCATTTTCGCCGGGACATGCCGGTGCGACGAAGGGGTAAGGCAACCGCCACGCCTTCGGGAAAATTCTGGATGCCGATGCCGAGGGACAGCGCCAACGCGGAAGCCATGCTGTACGAGGCATCGCCCGCCGCCGCCGCGCCGAAGGCCACCCCCACCGCCAGACCTTCCGGGATATTGTGCAGTGTGATCGCCGTCACCAGCAGCACGCTGCGCCGCCAGCTCGTGTGCAGGCCCTCCGCACCCGCCACCGACGGATGCTGGTGAGGCAGCAAACGGTCGGCGAGTCGCAAAAACGCACCTCCGAGCAGAAACCCCACCGTCGCGGGCACAAACGCCCATCGGCCCCATTTCTCCGACATCTCGATGGCGGGTGCCAGAAGTGACCAATAGCTGGCCGCGATCATCACGCCGGCGGCAAACCCCAGCATCACGTCGTGCATCTTTCGACTGGGATCTCGCCGAATGAAGACGGCTGCCGCGCCCAGCGCCGTCACGCCCCAGGTAAACAACGTACCCAGAACCGTCAACACCAGCGGGGGCCATTCCATCCAGTTTCCGCGCATTTTTCCACACCGGTATAGTGTCGTGGCTGGGGTTTCCGCGCCTCTGGCCGGCCCCTACGAGGACGGAGTGCCCTCAACGGCGCGCCAGCGCCCCTTCCAGTCGCGTCGCCAGGAGGTCAATCTCCTCTTTGGACCGTTTTTCCGTGAATGCCAGCAGCAAGACGCGATCCATGTCCGGATAATACCGGGAGACCGGAAAACCGGCGGCAATGCCGTGATCAATCAGTTCGCCCACGACATCCGCGGCGTCCCGCGGCAATTGAACCGCGAACTCGTTGAAGAACGGCGCGTCAAAGGCCGGTTTCACACCGGGAATCGCACAGAGCCGACGAAAACCGTAGGCCGCGGCCGCGGCGCAGCGCTCCGCCACTTCGACAAACCCCTGCCGACCGAGCAGCGACAAGTAAATGACAGCGCGCAAGGCGCAAAGGCCTTCGTTGGTGCAGATGTTGGAGGTCGCTTTTTCCCGACGGATATGTTGCTCCCGCGTCTGGAGCGTCAGGGTGAAGCCACGGCGTCCCTGCGCGTCCGACGCGGCGCCCACGATGCGCCCGGGCATCCTTCGCACCCACTGTTCCCGGGTGGCCATGAAACCGAGATAGGGGCCGCCGAATGAAAGCGGCAAACCGAGACTCTGCCCCTCGCCGGTGACGATGTCCGCCCCCATAGCGCCCGGCGTTTTCAAGACGGCGAGCGCGATGGGATACGTGGAGACAACAACCACCGCCCCTACGCGGTGTGCCTGAGCAATCAGATCGGTATAGTCCTCCACGCACCCGAAGAAATTCGGATACTGCAGCAGCACGACGCCGACCCGCTCGTCCAGGGCCGCCTCGAAGGCCGGACGATCCATAATTCCATTACGCAGGCTCAACTCCCGATAATCCAAGGACAGGTTGGCCGTATAGCTGCGCAACATGACGCGGTAGATTGGATTCACGCTGCCGTCCACCAGCGCCCGATCCCGTTTCGTGGCGCGCAATCCCATCAATAGGGCCTCGAACAGCGCCGTGCCACCATCGTAGAGCGACGCGTTGGCGACATCCATCTCCGTCAACAGCGTGATGGCCGTCTGATATTCATAAATCGCCTGCAGCGTGCCTTGCGAGGCCTCGGCCTGATAGGGGGTGTAGGCCGTATAGAACTCGCCTCGACCTGCCAGGGCGGAGACCGCGGAGGGAATGAAATGATCGTAGAAGCCTCCGCCGCAGAAATTGATCAAATCCGTTGAATTGCGGGCCGCGAGCGCCCGAAGGCGCCGCGTCATCTCCAGCTCCGAAATACCGGACGCTATCTGAAACTCTTTGGCGCGCAGTTCATGAGGGATATCTTCGAATAAACTTTCCACGTCCTTCGCACTGACCGCTCGCAATAGGGCATCCCGATCCCTGTCGGAAATAGGGCAATAAGAGGTATTCGACATGGTGTTTGGCTTTAGTCTTTTCCGCCGAGTTCCGTGGGGGACAAAGATAATGCGTCAGCGCCCGGATGCAAGCCCGGAACGAAGGTACGCCATGCGGTCGCAGCGCCTGGCGGAGAGGGGGGGATTCGAACCCCCGATACCGGATTTAGTCCAGTATGACGGTTTAGCAAACCGTTGCTTTCAGCCACTCAGCCACCTCTCCCAAGATCGTGTACGAGTCGTCTAATAATTGTCCTGCCCTACTCGTCTACGACATCGCGGCCTCAGCCCGCCTTCGCCCTCGGGCTACGGCGAGGTCTTCCACAAGCTCAGGCTCAGGCCCAACATTCTTCGGACGTAGTGGCGCGAGCTTGCTCGCGCCATAAGCAACGGGCACATAAAGACCATATCCGGATCATTCGTACATTTGCTCCCTGATCCCGAGACCGGGAGCAGTCTTTACTGATGACCGTCTTCACGTTAGGTCAATCCCGCTCGGAAAGCAAGCGCGGCGTGCGGCCGCCCTTGCAGTCTCCCTCCATGCGCGTGTATATTGTCCATCTCAATGACGCGGCCTTGGCGCGTTTCGCGAACATGGGATATAGCATGAGCAAAACACTCTATCAGAAAATTTGGGATCGGCATCGGGTCTGCGACATGGGCGACGGCACCACCCTGCTCTATATCGACCGACATCTCGTCCATGAAGTCACCAGCCCCCAGGCATTTGACGGCTTGCGGCTGGCGAAACGGCGGGTTCGCCGCCCCGACCTGACTTTTGCCACGATGGATCACAACGTGCCGACTGATGATCAGCGCGTGATCCGCGACCCGATCTCACGGGCCCAAATCGAAGCACTCGAACGCAACTGCGCGGAATTCGGCATTCGCATCTTCGATCTCAAGAGTGGGCAAAACGGCATTGTGCACATTCTCGGCCCCGAACTCGGCCTGACGCTGCCCGGCACGACGATCGTCTGCGGAGATTCGCACACAGCGACCCACGGCGCGTTCGGGGCGCTGGCCTTCGGCATCGGCACGTCCGAGGTTGAGCATGTGCTGGCGACCCAAACGCTCCGCCAGCGGCCGTCGCTCAATATGCGGGTGGAATTTGTCGGCCGCTTGCAGCCGCGCGTGACGGCCAAGGACATGATCCTCAAGCTCATCGGCCTCATCGGGACAGCCGGCGGTACAGGCGCCGTAATCGAATACACGGGGGAAGCCATCCGCGCACTCTCCATTGAGGGCCGATTGACCGTATGCAATATGTCCATCGAGGCCGGCGCGCGCGCGGGGCTCATCGCGCCGGACGACACCACCTTCGAATATATCGCCGCCGGGGATCGTCCATTTGCCCCCCGTGGGGAGGCTTTCGCCCGCGCGGTGGAGTTCTGGCGCACACTGCCTAGCGACCCCGACGCAACATATGACCGACAGGTGACCATTCGCGCCGATGAGATCGCACCCCAGGTGACCTGGGGTACCAGCCCCGGCATGGTCACCGACGTCACCGGCTGTGTGCCCGATCCCGACAAGGTCCCCGGCTACTCGCGCCGGGACGTCGAACAGGCACTGGCCTACATGGGACTGACGCCCGGGACACCGATACAAGACATTCGCATCGATACCGTTTTCATCGGCAGCTGCACGAACGGGCGCATCGAAGATTTGCGGCGGGCGGCGGCCATGCTCAAAGGGCGCCGTAAGGCGCCGCACGTGCGGTTTCTGGTCGTGCCCGGATCCCAGGCCGTGCGGCGTCAGGCTGAGGCCGAAGGACTTGATCGCATTTTCACTGAGGCCGGCGCTGAATGGCGCTATGCGGGCTGCAGCATGTGTCTGGCCATGAACCCTGACCGACTTTCGGCGGGTGAGCGATGTGCCTCGACCTCGAATCGCAATTTTGAGGGACGACAAGGCAAGGGCGGCCGCACGCATCTGGTTAGCCCGGAGATGGCGGCCGCCGCCGCCGTGGCCGGACATTTTGTGGATATTCGCACCTGGGAGTGACGCACATGGAACCGTTCGTCGAGCATGAGGGATTGATCGCCACGCTGGATCGCGCCAATGTGGACACCGATCAGATTATTCCCAAGCAGTTTTTGAAATCTATCGTGAGAACCGGATTTGGTGAGAATCTCTTCTTCGACTGGCGCTATCGGGCCGACGGATCCCCCAACCCCGATTTCGAGTTGAATGCGCCGCGGTTTCGGGGCGCGAGCATCTTGGTGACCCGGAACAATTTCGGGTGCGGCTCCAGCCGTGAGCATGCCGTGTGGGCCGTTCGACAGTACGGATTCCGGGCGGTCATCGCGCCACGGCGCGGTGAGGGGAAAAACTGTGTGCCGGCCTTCGCCGACATTTTCCGAAACAATGCGATCAAGAACGGCCTGTTGCCGATTGAATTGTCGGAAGAAGAGGTCGAGTTTATTTTCCAGGCGGTCGCGCGTCGCGAGGGACTGCGGGGACGTATCTGGCTCGCGGACCAGACCCTCGAATTGCTCGACAACCCGCCGCGCGTTTTTCGCTTCGAGATCGAACCCTCTGCGAAGGAGACGCTGTTGAACGGCCTCGACGACATCGCCCTCACCCTCGCTCACGAAGAAGCGATCGCGGCCTTCGAACGCCGGCACGATCCTCAGATGTGCCGGCGTCGGTGAGAAAGCGTTATGCTGCGCCGGACCTTTCTGCATCTCCACGGCGTCGGCGAGGCCACGGAACGCCGCTGGTGGACGGAGGGCTGGACCGACTGGGCCCAATACCTGGCCGCCGCCGTTGCGCCCGGTCCGGCGGCGATGCGCGCGGAAAACCGCCGCCGTGTGGAGGAGTGTGTCGCCTGCTGGGATCGCGGCGCGTGGGATCGGCTGGACCATCTGCTGCCGACGACGGCGCACTGGCGCGCTTACGGCGATTTCGGGGAATCGGCACTGTATCTGGACATCGAGACCGAAGGCGATGCGGCTAATACTCTCACGATGATCGGTTTGTTTGACGGGCACACCTACCACCCTTACATTGCAGGACGAGATCTGGATCAGGCGCTATGCCAGATTGATAGGCATCCTCTGCTGGTGACCTTCAACGGTGCCCATTTTGATCTTCCCCTGCTACAGGCATACTTTCGCGAGCCCCTCAACGCGTTTCACGTGGATCTGATGTATCCCCTTCGCCGCTTAGGTTTGAAAGGCGGGCTCAAACGCATCGAGCGTGTGCTTGGCATAGTCCGGGCGCCGGAAGTGGAAGGGCTGTCCGGATGGGACGCGGTTCGACTCTGGCGGGAATATCGAAACGGGTCGGCCGCCGCGCTCGATCGCCTCATCGCCTACAACCAGGCGGATACGCGAAATCTGAAAACGCTGATGGAATATGTATGGAACCGTCTCGCCACCGATGCCTGGATGTCCGCGCGACAGACCGAGTCGGAAAGCGGAACGGCGTCTCATCCCTCGCGATTCCAGCAATAGGTGCAGAGCCGCTCTCTCGGCAGGCCGATAGCGTCCACCATGTCGTCCAGCCGCTGATAGCGAAGCGAGGTTAGACCGAGCCGAGCGCTGATTCGGCGGCACATCTCCGCGTGTTCAGAGGCGTCGGGGTCCTGATACGGCCCAAACGAGGCGGGCGAGCCGCCCTCCATCTCATGGGCAACCTGACGAGCCGCCAAATCCAGTTCGGACCGTGAACGCGAAAAGTTCAAATACGGACAGCCATACATCAGCGGCGGACAGGCTACTCGCATGTGGACCTCGCGCGCACCATAATCGTACAGCCGCCGAATCGTGTCCTTCAGCTGAGTTCCCCGCACAATCGAATCCTCGCAGAAGAGCAAGCGCCGCCCTTCGATGAGCTCGCGGATTGGGATCAGTTTCATCCGCGCCACAAGATCGCGCACCTGCTGGTTTTGAGGCAGAAAGCTGCGCGGCCAGGTCGGCGTATATTTAACGAACGGACGGCGGTAGGGTATGCCGCGCATGGCCGCGTAGCCCAACGCATGGCCAATGCCCGAATCCGGAATGCCGCAGACACAATCCACCTCAACGGTATCGCCGGCGGCCAATCGGGCGCCGCAACGGTTGCGCACTTCCTCGACATTGCGCCCCTCGTAGGTGGAGGCCGGATAACCGTAATAAATCCAAAGGAACGAACAAATACGCATCTCCGGCAGCGGCGGCCGCTCCGTCACAAAACCGTCCGCCTCGACGCGCACGATTTCGCCTGGACCGAGATCACGAACACCGTGGAAGCCCAGATTCGGAAACGCGCAGGACTCAAAACTCACGGCGCAAGCCCCCTCTTTCTCGCCCAGCAACACCGGCGTGCGCCCCCATCGGTCTCGGGCGGCGTGGAGACCCTGCTCGGTCAGCAGCAAAATTGAACAGGATCCTTCGATCGTTTCCTGCGCATAGCGGAGGCCATCGGTGAAGCTCCCCTGACTGTTGATGAGCGTCGCCACCAATTCCGTGGGATTTGTGGCGCCGTTGCTCATTTCAGAAAAGTGGGTCGTGCGTTTTCGAAACGCCTCAGCCCGGAGCGCTTCCAGGTTGCGAACAACACCCACCGTGACGATCGCATAGGTGCCCAGATGCGAGGATATGAGTAAGGGCTGATCTTCGTAATCGCTGATGACGCCGATGCCCGCTGGTCCGGAGAGCTTCAACACATCTTCGGCGAACTTGGATCGGAATTGCGCATTGCGGATGTCGTGGATGAACCGTTGAAACTCGCCTTTGTTCAGCACCGCCATACCGCCGCGCTGGGTGCCGAGATGAGAATGATAATCCGTGCCGTAAAAAAGATCGCTGACGCAATCGGTCTTCGAGACGACGCCAAAAAAGCCGCCCATACTCCAATCCTTTCCCGCGGCTGGACGGCGCATTCCGCCGTTCGCCGTACGGGTGAAAAGCATAGCCAAATCGGACCGCAAAAAGAACATAATTCGGCGAAACGGATGCCTCCTTCTGCGGTCTCAATGGGACGCAACGCGAAGCGGATTTTCGCCGGGTCCCGCCGCGACGCGCCGTTTTGGCCGCAGGCCGGCGATCGCGACCCCCGGATCGCGCCATAAAAAACAACCTTCCTGTGGCCGCAAACGCCGACGGCGAAAGACTTTCTTCCAGCGCGACTTCCCGGTCGGGATCGGCCGCGCCGTATCAGGTGCTTTCCGTTCTCCAATCCCCGTTCACCGCCTCGCCTTCCGACGCAGTCGAGCGGCGAAACGGCGACGCCATCGGGCCAACCACACCACATCGACGGACAGGACGGCGACGCCCACCGCAAGAAAAAGAAGTCCCTGCACCACCGGCAAAAACAGGCCGAGCACACCCAGAACCAGCAGCGCGACACCGACTGCCATTCTTGCCGGCCGCGGCAGACGAAGCAAACCTCGCAGTCGGCGCACGGCCCGCCTTCTCCTAAAGCACCGCGATGTCGCGACGCGGTTCTCCCGGCGGGAACGGGGCGCCGCTCACACGTTCGCGCGCTCCGAGCACGGCGATGCGGGATCGCGCATCCGCCAAGACGGCACCGAACGCGCGAAAATGTTCAAGACCCGTCGAGAGGACCTGATCGCGCACGCGCTGGCGTTCTTCGTCGGTCAGACCGATCAGGCGGTACATCCAGGCGGTCACGCCCTTCGCGTCCGGCAGCAGCGGAGCATCCAACTCTCCAATGGCCCCGATGATCGATTTGCGTATTTCGTCGGCCGTAATCGAGGCTTCACGCAGGAATACGGCCGAGTCCCGGAATGTTTTCAACGTCTCTTCGAGATTCGGGTCCCGATACGACAACATAAACAGCACATTTGCCGAACGATCGTAACGACAAAACCCGCCATAGGCTCCGCCCTGCACCCGTACGCGTTCCCACAACCACGTGGTATTGAGATAGCGGGTGATCGCGAGCGCCGAACCATGAAACACGTAACCGGCGCCGCCCAGGTCGAGCGCCGCGCCGACATAGTTGACCTGTGCGGGAATGCTGAGCGCTTCGTGAGCGGGCGAAATCAAACGCGCCCAGTCGCCGTCCGCCGGCCCGCCGTCCGATTCCACCGGCAGCCGCCTGAGTAGATCGGCGACCGCGCACTCGACACGCGGCAAATCCATTGCGGCCGTCGTGATATTGACTTGGGCCCCGCGCCGCGCAAAAAGCCGCCGACGCACTTCCGCCAGGGGCTCCAACACCGCCGACGCCAACCGGTCCGGCGATGGCGTGACCTTCCGCAGCCAAAACAGGTGCTCCAGACCGTCGGTCAGCTCGTCGATCCAGGCCGACTCCCGATATTGTGCGGCCAACCGGCTCTGCACCACCTTCGATCCGCCGGGCACCAGCTCCGCTTCAGCCGCCGCCTTTTCCTCCAGCAACATTTGCCGGATGCGATCGGCCAAATCGAGACGGGCATCTAGGAGCGCATCGGCCAATATCGCGCACAAATCCTCGATCTGGCTGACCAGGCATTTGCCGCGCACACGATACCACGCGGTCGCCTCGCGGCGATCCAAGAGCGAAAACACCATCGGATCGGCGTGCACGCCGCCGGTTTTGCGTCGAATACGGCGAGCAAAGGCCGCCACGTCTTCGCCATGGGTGCCCGTTTCAAAGAGACCGCGGGCCAGCACGCCCGCATGCGGCAACAGCGCCGCCGGCAAATTCCGCAGCGGAAAGGCCAAATCGAGATAGACCACCCCACTGGTGAACAGGTCATGGGTGAACCAGCGGACCCCTTCGCGTTCGGTCTCTTCACTCGGAAAACACTCGATTTTCGGATCGAGGTCCGACAACTGCAACGTCGGGATTGTGGCCAGCGCTTCCGGCGGATCGGGTTGGACCTGCGCCGCGTGCAGTTTTTCGACCTCGCGGATCACGTGCCTGGCGCGCGCCGGTGTCCAGGTTTCCAGTATGCGTTCCAGGCGTTCCCGCTCCTTTTGCTCACGGCGGCGACCGTAGTCCGGGTCCGGTTCGAGCACGACGAGTGAGTGATGCCGATTGGCCAAAAGGTGTTCGCGGATCATATCGGCCCAGAAATCCGGTTGATTGGCGATGCGCCGCTTGACCTCGGCCAACGTAGATTCGAACGCGATCCCCGCCACCGGGTCTCCGCCATAGCGCCAGAGCGTCACAGCGGAGAGCATCATCGCCAGTCCGCGCGGATAACCGCCGGTATTGTTTTCCCGCAATTGAAACTCGATGGTGTTGACGGCCGCCTCTACCAGTTCGGGATGAAACCCTTCGCGAACGACCCGTTCGAGCGTATCCATTATCAACGCCTCCATGCGCGCTGTGTCCGCAGGCCGTATGCCCCGCAAGCCGGCGGTGAACATCATCTGGCGCAACTGGGTTTCCAGGTGGCTGATCACCTCCTCGCCGAGGCCGGATTCGATGAGCGCCTGATAGAGCGGAGACGCGGGCGTGCCGCTGAGCATATAGGAGAACAGAGAGAACGAGAGGAGGCGCACTGGATCGTTCGGCTCGGGCAACGCCCAGTTGAGAGCGGCAAAACCCCGATCAGCGCCCGGCGCATCCGGTTCGACGGCAAACGGCAGCACCACCCGACGAGGCTCGGTGAATGGAGCCTGGAGTGCCACCGGGTCCTCGACGCGCTTGCGGCGAAAAGGCCGGAAGAATTCGGCCAAGTGCCGCAATCGCGCCTCGGGATCGTCATTGCCGTAGAAGAAAACGAGCGCATTCGACGGATGATAATGAAGACGATGGAAACGCCGGAAGGCATCGAACGTCAGTTGCGGAATGACAACGGGATCACCGCCCGAGTCAAACCCATAGGTGGTATCGGGAAAGAGCGACTGTTGACACACTTCGCCGAAACGGGAATCGGGCGATGAATAGACTCCTTTCATCTCATTATAGACCACGCCTTTGATCGAGAGCGGCCCATTCGGCGACTCCAGCTCGTAATGCCACCCCTCCTGTCTCAGCTTCGCAGGCGTCAGGCGCGGATGAAAGACCGCGTCGAGATAGACGTCTATGAGATTGTGGAAATCGCGCTCGTTCTGACTGGCGACGGGATAACAGGTCTTGTCGGGATAGGTGAAAGCGTTAAGAAAGGTCTTCAAAGAGCCTTTGAGCAGCTCGACGAACGGTTCCTTGACGGGGTATTTGCGTGAGCCGCACAGGACGGCATGTTCGAGGACATGTGCGATACCCGTGGAATCGCGCGGAGGGGTGCGAAAGACGATCCCAAAGACCTTGTTGGCATCGTCATTCATCACCGAGATCACCTCGGCGCCGGTGCGATGGCGATAGATGCGCACAAGGGAACGGCGCTCGGGCACAGCAGTTTCGCGGAGCCGTGTGAAGCCGGGAAGAGGCGTTGCGGTCATATGTATTTATTTCCTTGCCGGAACGGCGGAGAATATTTCGGATTGCCGGACGGGGCACCCGCGCCCTGCCGGCCCGGTTTCCGCAGTGCGATCATGCTTAATGAAAGTCCGGGTTTTGGAAAAGCGAAAAAACGCTTGCGCGAAGCCGCGCGCCAGGTTATGATTCCGGCATCCAAATAGAGGCGAGCGTAGCTCAGTGGTAGAGCTCCACCTTGCCAAGGTGGATGTCGTGGGTTCAAATCCCATCGCTCGCTCCAAATCCCTCCCCCATTCCACAGATGCATTTCCAAGTTTTGGAAATTAGGGCCCTGCTGGCGATCTTTGCCGACAGCGCAGCGGCCAGGAAATCGCCGGTTTTCCGATTAATCACAGACAAGCAAGCGCACCCCAGTAACAAAGCAAGCCTTCGCCCACTTCAAGGATCTCTGTTTGTGAGGGTTTCGACGCCGCATAAGATCTGGCAAATTTCATTGCGTCGAACCGGAATTCCCTTTTTTGGTGGGGACGACTGCCGGATTTCATCGCAGCTCATGGAATTTGACTGACGCTCGGGATTTGACCTTCAAACAAAAAAAGCCCATAATTGTTAAAGTGGAAAGGCGCTCGGCGTGGACATTTGGTCGTTCTCCGATGACGCGCAGCGCCGAAAGGATCATCGAAAGGATTGTCAGTATGACAAAACCCGTCGCCGGCGCTCAGCTTTTTACTGTTCGTGACTTCATCAAGGATCTCTCGGGCGTCGTTGCCTCATTTCGCAAAATACGGGAGATCGGCTATACCGCCGTTCAGATATCGGGCATGGGACCCGTGGACCCGAAAGAAGTGGCGAAGGTGCTGAAAGACAACGGGTTGGCCTGCGGCATTACCCACATGGCCTGGTCGCGGTTTTTGAACGATCTCGATCGGGTGATCGAAGAGCATCTGTTGTGGGGATGTCGCCATGCCGCGATCGGCAGTCTGCCGGCGGAATATCGCGGCGCGGAAGGCATTGATCGCTTTCTCAAGGAATTGGAACCCGTGGCGCGGCGTCTGGCGGCGGCCGGCATTGACTTCAGCTATCACAATCACGCCCATGAATTCGTTCGGATTAACGGCGAGACATGGCTTGGCGTGCTTTACCGCCGCGCGCCGGCGGCGCTGCTCAAAGCCGAGCTTGATACCTACTGGGTGCAGGCCGGCGGTGGTGATCCGACGGCCTGGATTCAGAAATGTGCCGGCCGAATCCCCGTTCTCCACGTTAAGGATATGTGCATGACCAAGGACGGCGCACGATTTGCGCCCATCGGCGACGGCAACTTGAACTGGCCCGCTATTTTCAAAGCGGCGGAAGAGGCGGGAACGGAATTTCTGATGGTCGAACAGGATCAGTGCTATGGCGCAGACCCGTTCGACTGTCTTGCCGCCAGTTATCGCTTTCTTAAGCAGATGGGGTATCCCTGAGTGGCCGGCTGCCGGAGGATAAACCCCAACAAACAGCGGAGAGAAGACCATGTACCTGACCGGTTTTGCGGATGAAGCATCGCCTGACATTGACGTACAGATTCGCGCGACGCGCGAACTGGGATGGTCGAATATAGAGGCACGGAACGTCTCCGTGAACGGATCCAAACCGCAGAATCTGCATGATATCCCCGACGACCTGTTCGACCAGGTGTGCGAGCGGTTAGAGCAATCGGGGGTCCGAGTGAATTGTTTCGGTTCCACCATCGCCAACTGGGCCAAAAGCATACTTGACCCGTTCGACATCACCTTGGCGGAGATCGAACGCGCGATCCCGCGCATGCGGCGCCTCGGCACCAAGATGATCCGCATCATGAGTTACGCGGTGCTGAAAGATCGCAACCCCGACGATCAGGAAGAACAGGAGCGGTTTCGCCGCCTCCGCGAGATCATACGACGGTTTGCCGACGCGGGGCTCACCGCCGTGCACGAAAACTGCATGAATTACGCCGGCATGGGATGGACCTATACTCTCCGTCTAATCGAAAATGTCCCCGGCCTGAAGCTGGTTTTCGACACCGGCAATCCCGTTTTTTCGAAGGATTATTCGCGTCGTCCGCCGCTACCGCACCAGTCCTCGTGGGAATTCTACGATCATGTGCGCGATCATGTGGTGTATATCCACATCAAGGACGGCGTCATTAACGCCGAAGGAAAAATCGAATATACATTTCCCGGCGAGGGGGCCGGCGATGTACGGCGGATTATCGCCGATCTGCTGGCACGCGGCTATGACGGCGGCATCTCGATCGAACCTCATTTGAAAGCGGTGTTTCACGACTCCTCCGTCCAGTCCGCCGAAGACGTGCGTTATGCCAATTACGTCGAATACGGACGCCGGATGGAACGTCTGATTGCCGCCCTGCGGGCCGCATGACCGCTGAATGGATTGTTGTCGCCGGGGCGCGGGAGCACAACCTGAAGAACATCACGGTGCGCATTCCGCGCCACCGTCTCACGGTCATCACGGGGCTGAGCGGATCGGGAAAGTCTTCGCTCGCTTTCGACACGCTGTATGCGGAAGGGCAGCGGCGCTTCGTCGAGAGTCTATCGGCCTACGCCCGCCAGTTTCTTGAGCAGATGCAAAAGCCGGATGTGGACCACATCGAGGGTCTGCCGCCGGCCATTTCCATCGAGCAGCGCACCGCCGGCGCCAATCCCCGTTCCATCGTCGCAACCACCACGGAAATCCATGATTACCTGCGCCTTCTTTTCGCGGCAATCGGACGGCCGCATTGCCCGAAATGCGGACGACCGATCGCCCGCCAGACGGCGGAAGAGATTACCACTCAACTGCTCGCATTGCCGGAGGGCAGCCGCGTGACGCTACTGGCGCCCATCGTCACCGGCCGCAAAGGAGAGCACGCTGAAGTCTTTGACGATCTGCGCAAAAAGGGTCTTATTCGCGCGCGAGTGGACGGCGAGATCGTCGAAATCGAGACGCGGCCGAAGCTCGACAAAAAACGCAAGCACACCATCGAGGCCGTCATTGACCGTTTGATAGTCGGGGAAAAGTCGCGACCGAGATTTGCCGATTCCGTCGAACTCGCCCTCCGTACGGGCGATGGCGTGCTGACGGGGCTGATCCAGCCGCCGAACGGAGACCCCTACGAAAAACTGTTCTCTGAAAAGAATGCATGCGTTCCCTGCAGGCTGAGCTTTGAAAGCCTGTTGCCACGACATTTTTCATTCAACAGCCCGTATGGGGCCTGCCCCGAATGCCATGGGCTCGGTTCGGTGGAAGTGTTTGACGAGAATCTGATTGTCCCGAACCCCGATCTCTCGATCGATGACGGCGCCATCCAGGCGTGGCGGCGCGGGGGGCGGCGCCTGATCCTGTACTACAAAATGCTGTTGCGCGGCGTCGTCGCGCATTACGGTATCTCTGTCAACACGTCGTGGAAGGACTTGCCCGACGAGCATCGTCGGATTCTCCTGCACGGCAGCGGAGATGAGGAAATCGAGTTTGGCTTCTGGCGCGGCGGTGCATGGCGTCGGTACACCAAACCCTTCGAAGGGGTCATTCCGAACCTGCGGCGGCGATTAGAGGAAACGGACAGCGAATACACACGCGAACGTCTGCGGTCATACCTGAGTCGCCAGACCTGCCCCGTCTGCCATGGGGCACGGCTGCGACCCGAAGCGCTCGCCTGTACCGTGGCCGGGCGCTCGATATATGACCTCATCCGGCTGTCAGTCGCGGAGGCCACCCGATGGTTTGACGTGCTCGAGCTCACGCCCTCGGAAGAAGCTATCGCCCGGCTGCTGCTGAAGGAAATCCGCCAGCGCTTGCGTTTTCTGATGGATGTGGGACTGGACTACCTGACCTTGGATCGCGAGAGCGGCACTCTTTCCGGCGGCGAAGCCCAGCGCATCCGCCTTGCGACCCAGATCGGCTCCGGCCTGGTCGGCGTGCTCTACGTGCTCGACGAACCCAGCATCGGTCTGCATCCGCGGGACAATGGCAAGCTGATCGCGACGCTGCAGCGCCTGCGTGACCTCGGCAATACGGTGGTGGTCGTGGAACATGATGAACAGGCCATCCGCGCCGCCGACTGGGTCATCGATCTGGGGCCCGGCGCGGGGCGACATGGCGGCGAAGTTATTTACGCCGGCGAAGTAGCCGGTCTGACGGCCGAGGAACGCTCGCTGACGGCTCGATATCTCAACCGCGCCACCTCGATCCAGACGCCCACCGCCCGCCGGCAACCCGACGGAAGGTGGCTGAAGATCCATGGCGCGCAGGCCAACAATCTGAAAGACATCGACGTCGCCATTCCCATCGGTCTCTTTGTTTGTATCACGGGTGTTTCTGGCAGTGGCAAAAGCACCTTGGTGGAGGATATCCTGCGCCGCGCGCTCTACCGGCATTTCTATGGGTCGCGGGAGCAGCCCGGCGCATACCGCCGGATCACCGGGGTCGAGTTTCTGGATAAAGTCGTGACGATTGATCAGTCGCCCATCGGGCGCACCCCTCGGAGCAATCCGGCCACCTATACAGGCGCCTTCGACCAAATCCGAGACCTCTTCGCCCGTTTGCCCGCATCGCGGGTGCGTGGCTACGGTCCGGGCCGCTACAGCTTCAATGTTAAGGGCGGCCGCTGCGAGAAATGCCGTGGCGACGGCATGCTGCGGATTGAAATGCACTTCCTGCCCGATGTGTATGTCCCCTGCGAGTTGTGCCGTGGGCGTCGGTACAACCACGAAACGCTCGAAGTGCGGTATCAGGGCCGCAATATCGCCGACGTGCTCGACATGACTGTGGATGAGGCGCTGGAGTTTTTCCGCGCCGTTCCGGCGATCGAGCGCAAGCTGCGCACCCTCTCGGAGGTCGGTCTCGGCTATCTGCAGCTCGGTCAGCCGGCAACGACACTTTCCGGCGGCGAGGCTCAGCGCGTCAAACTCTCCTCGGAACTCAGCCGGCGTGAAACGGGCCGCACGCTGTATATGCTCGACGAACCAACCACGGGATTGCATTTTGCCGATGTGCACCGACTGTTGGATGTCCTGGAGAAACTGCGCGACGCCGGCAACACGGTTTTGGTGATCGAACACAATCTCGACGTGATCAAACGCGCGGATTATTTGATTGATCTGGGACCGGAAGGCGGCGAGGGCGGCGGGCGCATCGTCGCGACCGGGACGCCGGAAGCGGTGGCCCAACGCCCCGAATCATACACCGGCCAGGCCTTGCGGGCGGTGTTGGGGCTGACTTGACGGAGGGGACATACTCATGTTCTCCATATTGTCGTTACAAGCTCGCGCGCCACGCCCAAAGAATGGGCCTCAGCTTGCTGAGGCCGCAACGCCGTAAATGAGTATGTCAGGACAATAAGGGGACGACCGGTATCAGCGCATCGAGGAATCGCGAGCCGATAAGCAGAAAAATGAAGAGACCGACCATGAGCGCGCCAAGAGCCATGGCATGGATGGCGTCCGCCGTGATAGTCCTGGCGGCGCACGCCGGCCCTGAGGAGCCCACGGTCGCTTTCACGCGGGCGATGACGCGAGGACGTGCGGCCTATGAGGACGGGCTTTTCCCGCTGGCGGAGCGATATTTTGACGAGGCACTGTCCGTCGCTCGAGCGACGAGCGAGCGACGGGAAGCCGTGTTGTGGCAGGCGCGCGCTCGTATCGAACGGCGGCGTTTTGCCGAGGCCGAGGCGTCGTTGCAAGCCGCTCTCGAAGAGAATTTCACGCCCGGCGCGCGTGGAGAAATCCTAATGCTGCTGGCGCGAACTCGACTGGCCGCCGAGCGACCGGATACTGCGGTCGCGGCGTTGGCCCAGATTGCGCCCCATTCCCTGCCCCCCGTCGTTGAAGCGGAGGCCCTGCGGCTTTTGGCGGCGGTGCTGATCCGCCTGAAACGGCCGGATGAAGCGCTCGCGGTTTTCAGCGCGCTCGACGACCGCCGGTCTGATCACCCGGCCGCAGACTCGTGGCGACTCGACGCCGCGGCATTGTGGGCTGAGCAGGGCGTTACCGAAGAGGCCGTCGCCATATTGGACCGGTTGATTCGTGAGCGAGGCGAGAGCGCCGTCGCTTTCGAAGCACGATTGCGGCGCGCCCGACTTGATCTGGATGAAGGCCGTCCGAACGACGCTGAAGCGCGAGTGGAACCGATCTTGGCATCCGATGCCGCGCCGGCCTCCGTCCGCGGTGAAGCATGGCTACTGAAAGCCGCCGCCCGTGAGGTACGCGGTGACTGGGCCGGCGCACGGGAAGCGGTTGAATCCGCCCTGCCGCTGCTGGATCGCCCCGAAGCGCAGCGGCGCGCCCGTTTTTCGCGGGCACGTATTCTGATCTCAAGTGGTGAAACGGAGGAGGGCGGAAAACTCATCCATGAGTTAATCCGAGAGGCGCCGGACGATCCGCTGGCGGCCGAATCCCATCTGATGCTGGCCCGGGCCCTGCGGGAGCGAGGGGCGTTCCAACGCGCCCTGGAGGAATTCGATCGCCATATCGAGGCGTTTCCCAGCCCCGGCTCGCGCGCCGAGGCCTTGCGCGGGCGGGGATGGTGCCTGCTGGATCTAAGGCGTCCGGCCGAGGCGGCGACGGCCTTCGAAGCGGCGTTTGAACTTTTCACCGATCCCGCCCAACGCCGGGAGTGTCTGCTCAAGGCGGCCGACGCCCGTTTTGCTCAGGGCCAGTACGAGACCGCTGCACAACTATTTCAAAAGTTCGGCGAGATTTACCCCGACGCCGAAGAGACGCCGCGCGCCGCCTATCAGACGGCGGAATGTCTGCGCCGCCTGCGACGATTCGATGACGCCCACGCCGCCTTTACCATGGTCGCCACACGGTGGCCGGATGCGCCTGAAGCGGTGGCGGCGGCCTACGGCACTGCTTTGTTGGAAGAGGACCGCGGCGACTGGCCGGCAGCGGAGAAGGCCTATGAGCGACTGATGGAACACTATCCCGCCTCGCCGTTTATGGTGCTGGCACGCCTCGGCCGCGGCCGTGTGCGTTATCGCCGTGGCGATTATCGCGCGGCCATCGAGGATTTTCGCCGAACCGCGGACGATTTTCCCGGAAGGCCCGAGGCCGATCAGGCGAACGTCCTTCATGTCTGGAGCCTTTTCCTGCTGGGTGAGGAAGAGGCCGCATTGAGGCTAGGCCGCGAATTTGCCGAGCGTCGGCCCCAATCTGAATGGACGCCCGAGATTCTATTCTGGATCGGTGAGCTCCATTTTAATCGCGGTCAATGGGCCAAAGCGGAAAAGGCGTTTGCCGATTTGGTGGCCGCACATGCGGATCATCGGCTCGCCGATCGCGCCCTGTATTGGGCCGGCCGCGCCGCCGCCGCTGACAAGGAACACCGGCGGGCTCTGGAGTATTTTGGCAAGCTCGCCAGCGATTATCCCAACAGTCCCTTGAGGGCAGAAATGCGTTTTGCGCAAGGCGATGCGCTCAGCGAACTCGGAGAATTCTCTGCCGCTATCCTGGCCTTTGAAAGCCTGATTCGACAACACCCGAACAGCCACCTCGTCGGCGCAGCGTGGGGTCGGATGGGCGATTGTCACTTTACGCTGGGCGCCGCGGACCCCGCGCGCTTCGCCGAGGCGCTGGATTGTTACCGCCAAGCGATGGAAACGCCGGGCACTTCGGAAGAGATGAAGGCCCAGGCCGAATACAAGATGGGACGATGCCTCGAGCGCATGGGTCGCACGGAGGATGCGCTAGCGAAATACATGAACGTCGTCTATGCCTTCTGGCAAGCAAGAGAAGAAGGCCGCGGCGGGTCCGCGGTATGGTTCACACGGGCGGCATTCTCGGCGGCCGCATTGCTGGAACAACAAAACGCCTGGCGAGAGGCCGTCGCTGTCTATCGCCGCGTCGCCGACCTCGGTGGTCCCGCCGCAGAGGATGCGCGTGAACGCGCAGCGCGCATTCGGCGTGAACACTGGCGGCTATTCTGATCGCCGGAAAACGGAGAACCGCATTATGGAAACATGGATTCATCAAGGCGGACCGACGATGCCGGTGATTGCGCTCGCGAGTGTCGTTGCGCTGGCCGTTTTTCTGTTGCGGATATTTCACTTGCATCGCGCCCAGATACGCGCCGGCGACTTTCTTCAGGGACTTTTCAATGTCCTCCGCAGCGGCAATCGCGTCGAGGCGATCAGCCTCTGTGAGGAAACGCCAGGCCCCGTGGCTCGTATCGTCCGAGCCGCCCTGCTCTGCGGCGGATCGGATGATGAGACGATTCGCCTCGCGATGGAACGGACCGGCCGCGTGGAAATTCGGCGGCTCGAAACGGGCATCGGCACCCTGGCCACCATCGCACAGATCGCCCCCCTGCTCGGATTGCTCGGCACCGTGCTTGGCCTCGCCGAAGCTCTGCTCCAGCTCCGCGCGGCGGCGCCGCTGGTCCACGCGGGCGATCTGGCCGAAGGCCTCCGCCGCGCTTTGTTGAGCACCGCGGCCGGCCTCGGCCTCGCCATTGCCGCCTACACATTCCATAACGTCCTTGTCGGCCGAGTGGCTCGAATCGTTCATGACATGGAAATGGCGTCGCTGGAGTTGACCGGCCGTTTACGACAAATGGAAGAGGAGTCTCGCGCGTGAAATTGCCCGCATCGCCCCTTTTCGCACCGCGATTCGGCCCCGTCACCCAACGTTTGGCGGGCCGATGGGATCCGGTTGTATTCGCCGACCTGGCGCTGCTGGTTTTCTTCGCGTTTCTCGTCCAATCCTCTTTCATTTTGCAACCGGGCGTCCGTGTGCGGCTTCCGGCGGCGCCTTTCGGCGAAGGTGCACCCTACCGCGCCGCCGTCGTGACCCTGACCCAAGAAGGCCTGGTGTTTTTCGATGATCAGCGGACGACACTCGAAGGCCTGCGGCTTTCGTTCGCACAGGCACGCCATGATCAGCCGGACATTCCGCTGATCATCGAAGCGGACGAAAATGTACCGCAGGGCAAGCTAATGGAAATCTACAACATGGCTACCGCGGCCGGCCTGCGAGAGGTTCTTCTGGCCACGCGGGTGGCGCCGGAACCTCGGCCATGAAAGCCCGCCACCGATTTTCACTGTCCGTACCCACTCTGGTATCGGTCATGCTGGCGATCCTCTGGCACGCTCCCCTACTCCGGTTTCGTCCACACGACGCCGTACCGCCCGCCGTCGTTGCCGCCTCGCTTCCCACGTTGCGATACTGGCCGGTGTCGGAGACCGCCGACCCTGAAAGGCCTGCGGCCGACGTGCGGGTCATTTGGTCGCCGGTCCTGTTTTCGCTGCCCTCCCGCGTGGGATTCGGGACACGACCGGCGGAGACGGTCCGGCCTCAGCCGTTTGATTTCTCCACACCGCCCTGCGTATTTACAACGCCCCCCGGGCGCGAAGAGATGGCCGGTGCCGTCGCCTTGCCGGCTTATCCCACTCCACGGCTTCTCCCGAAACCGTATGCGCCGCCCGTCTTCATGTCGAACGCCGCACTTCGACTCGTTGTTCGCGTGGACGCCATGGACGATGCCCTTCGTCAGCGACTGCGAGACGTCCACCTTGACGAGCCGAATTCGGATATCGGCCGCCCCTGGGAAGCCGTCCTATGGATTCGATTTGACGAAATGGGCGTGCCGCAAAACATTTTTCTGGATTCCCTCATTCCCTCCGATGCTCCGCCATCCCTGGGGCGCGACATCCTCATAACGGCTCGGCGCTGGCGCCTGGCGCCGGGCCCGCCAATTGAAGGCCGTATTCAACTGCAGCGAACGTACGTACCACAGATTTCCACGGACGTGACACCATGATTATTTCGACCGTCTGCCTCTCCACGAACTCTTACTTCATGATCGGTCCCTTGGGCGCGTTGACGCTGGCCATGGGAGTGAGCCTATTTTACGCCTGGCGCGATGCGCGCCTCCGTCCGCCGCGACGTCGAACCCGGCTATACCAATGTCGTGAATGTCGGCAGGTGTATGAAGATCGGCGAAATGTGCCGCTTGCAACCTGCCCCCAGTGCGGCGCGTTCAACGAGGCCGTGCGACGCTGAAACGGAGACTCCTATGAATATTCCCATCGTGACGTGGCATCCGGATCGGCCATCGGGGCCGGTGGACGATCTGTTGTGTGCGCCGCCGGTGGATCCGGCAGCAGAATCCACAGCGCATGCGGCTTTGGAAGCCGTTCGTAAGGAAGGAGACCGCGCTATCGCCCGCTTGATCCGCCGTTATGACGGAGCGCGTTTGTCGCCAGTACGCTTCCGTGTGACCGAGACCGAGATGGCGGAAGCGGTGCGCCGTGTGAAGCCCGCGTTTCGACGCGCGGTCCGCGTCGTACTCCGCCGCGTGGAACGTTTCGCCCGCGCCGGAATGCGGGCGGACTGGCGAATACCCACACGCGGCGGTGGGTTTCTCGGTGAACGATTTGTGCCGCTCCGGCGCGTCGGGGTCTATATCCCTGGCGGCGCGGCCCCGTTGGCTTCGACCGTGCTCATGACCGTCCCACTCGCCCGCGTCGTCGGTGTGCGGGAGATCGTCGCTTGCACGCCGTCGCGCGCGGACGGCTCCGTGGATTGTCACATTCTCTGCGCTCTCCAGATCGCCGGCGCCACGGAGGTGTACCGCATCGGTGGCATCCCGGCCATCGGCGCGATGGCATTCGGCACCGCCACCATCCGACGCGTGGACAAGATCGTCGGACCCGGCGGTGCATATGTCACCGCGGCCAAACGTCTCGTGTACGGACACGTCGCGCTGGATATGGTCGCTGGACCAAGCGAAATTGCCGTCCTGGCCGACGCCTCGGCTTTTCCCGCGGCGGTTGCCGCCGACCTCCTCTCGCAAGCCGAACACGGCACCGGCCGTGAGCGCGTGTTGCTGGCGACGCCCTCCGCCGCTCTGGCGAGCGCTGTGCGTGATGAGCTTCCACGCCAGGCCGCTGCGTTGTCGAGGCCGGAAGCGATCCGTCGCGTTCTCGAGCACCACACCGTGCTGGCGATCACGCCGGACCTTGATGCAGCCATCGAGCTCGTGAACCGTTTTGCACCAGAACATCTGGAAATACAGACTCGACATCCCGAGATCGTCGCTCGACGCATTTCATCCGCCGGCGCGATTTTTCTGGGGTCTTGGACGCCCGAAAGTGCCGGCGATTTCGCTGCCGGGCCTAGCCATGTGCTGCCGACAGGCGGAACCGCACGGTTTTTCTCCGGTTTGACGGTCGAGGATTTTCGTCGCCGCATGAGCCTTTTAAAACTCACGCGCGCCGACTTGATGGAGATGCGGCCCGAAATTGAAATCCTCGGTGCGGTCGAGGGGTTGCCGGGGCACGTCCGCTCAGTGGCCACTCGATTGGCGAAGGAGGCTCGATGAATCGAAATTATGTCCGGCCCGCCGTCGTGGCCATGACCGCTTACACGCCCGGCGAACAGCCGCGGGAATCCGATATATTGAAACTTAACACCAACGAGAACCCTTACCCGCCCTCGCCGGCGGTGACGGAGGCCATACGTCGTTTTTCCGCAGAAACGCTGCGACTCTATCCGGATCCGAACTGCCGACGACTTTGTGAACGCGTGTCCGAGATTCACCGCTGCCGCCCGGAACAAGTCATCATCGGGAACGGATCCGATGAAATTCTCGCCTGGTGTGTTCGAGCCTTCGGCCGACGGCACGAGCCGGTAGGATGGTTCGAACCGTCTTATTCGCTGTATTCTGTGCTGACTTGCGCCGAAGAGCGACCGGCAGCACCGCTCCCGCTCGGACCGAACTTCGAATGGCAAATGCCGGAAACCTACCGCGTATCGCTTTTTTTCCTCACCCAGCCCAACGCGCCGACCGGACGCCGCTTTCCCCGTGCCGCAGTCGAGCATTTCTGCCGCACGAACGACGGTGTGGTTGTTCTGGACGAGGCCTATGCCGACTTTGCTTCCGCGAATGACCTGGACCTAGCCCTGAGCCTTCCTAATGTCATTGCGGTCCGAACGCTTTCAAAATCCTTTTCGCTGGCCGGCCTGCGTTTGGGTTATGCCGTCGGCCCATCGGATCTGATCGCCGCTCTTTTCAAACTGAAGGATTCCTACAATGTGGACCGTCTGACGCAGGAAACAGCCCTCGCCGCCCTATCCGATCTCGGCCACATGCGCGACAACGTCGCGCGCATAGTCCGGACACGCGAAGCGACGGCGCAACGACTGTACGCCATGGGTTTTGACCTCACGCCCTCTGAAACCAATTTTCTTTGGGCGAAACCGCCGTCAAAAATCTCGGCCCAAACATTATTCGAACGCTTGCGCGCCGAGCGAATATTTGTCCGCTATTTTCCTGGCGAACGTACCGGAGCGTATGTCCGCATCACCATCGGCACGGATGAACAAATGGCGCGGCTGTTGGAGGCAGGGCGACGAATTCTGGCGGAGGCCGGTCCGCATCCCGCCGCTATCGAAGACGCCCCATCGGTGAGTTGACAAGTGATAGGGCCTCCGGATTCGGCGAAAGGGAGGAACGACCGGATCGCCATCCTCGCGGGCCCCCTTATACGCCTCGGGTTGCATTTTGGTCATTGAATAACATCCAAACATGGAATATATGAGTGTTCTCAGTATTGTCTTTACATGGTTGTTTGTTGCGTCGCGAGCAAGCTCCCGCCCCCGTCCGAAGCATCCAGGGCCTCTGCTTGCTTGGGCCGCGGCGCTATAAACGAGTATGTCAGGACCATAATGAGACGATGGGTAATGCTCTTTTCGTGTACAAAAGGGTTGTTTTGAAAGACCATTCGTCCGGCACAAGATGTCGTCCGACTCATGAAGGAGTATATGTAATGACCATCCCCCCCATGACCAGTCAGGAACGTATTCAGCGAATGTACGAACATCGAGAGGCCGATCGCATACCTATATTCGATGAGCCATGGGCGGCCACTGTCGAACGTTGGCATGCCGAAGGAATGCCGGGAAACATGTCCTACGTCGATTATTTTGGGCTCGATCGTATTGTCGGCATTGGCGTTGACAACAGCCCCCGTTATCCCGTCCGCGTTCTGGAGGAAAACGAAAATTCAACAACTCAAACAACCGCCTGGGGTGTAACGATGCGCAACTGGAAACATGCCGGCGGCACACCCGAATTTCTTGATTTCACGATTGTGGACCCTGACTCCTGGCGCAAGGCCAAAGAGCGCATGACGCCCACGCGCGACCGGGTGGACTGGGCACGATTGGAAAAGAACTATCGCCACTGGCGCGAAGAGGGCGCCTGGATTCAGGCCGGCCTTTGGTTCGGATTCGATATTACCCATTCGTGGGTCATGGGTACCGAGCGAGTGCTCACGGCTATGGCCGAGGATCCTGAATGGATCGTGGAAATCTTCAACCACGAGCTGGACGTTTGTCTGGTGCTGTTCGACATGGTCTGGGACGCCGGATATACCTTCGACGCCGTCAAGTGGTGGGACGACATGGGCTACAAGCACAATCAGTTCTTCTCGCTCTCGATGTACCGCGACCTGCTAAAACCCGTCCATCGACGGGCGATCGAATGGGCCCATGCAAAAGGGATCAAGGCGTTATTGCATTCCTGCGGGGATATCCGGCCGTTCGTTCCTGAGTTGGTCGAAATCGGTCTTGACGGGCTCAACCCTCTGGAAATTAAAGCGGGTATGGATCCTCTGGATCTGAAACAGCGATTTGGAGACCGGCTCCTGCTTTATGGTGGCATCAATGCCGTGCTGTGGGACGATTTTGACGCCATAGCCGCGGAAATGCGGCGTCTGGTCCCGGCACTAAAACGAAACGGCGGATACATTTTTTCGAGCGATCATTCCGTCCCGACTAGCGTCAGTCTCGAGACCTTTCGAAAGACCGTGATGCTCGCCAAACAACTGGGCGCCTATGAATGAACGAAAAACATGAAAATTCTGGCGATTTTTCCCCATCCGGATGATTCCCACTTGAACGCCGGCGGCACGCTCGCGCGATGGATTACGGAAGGGCATTGCGTCGTTTCCGTCTGTTGCACAGCGGGCGGGCTCGGCACCCTAAGCGGCGAGATCTCATCGGCTCAACTGGCCGCGCAGCGGACGGCGGAGTTGCGGGCGGCGGATGCCGTTCTGGGCATCGCAGTCACCGAAATGCTCGGTTTCCCGGATGGCGAGGGTATGGATTTTTCTTCCTTGAGACGCGAACTTGTTCGCTGCGTGCGCCGCCACGCACCGGATCGCGTGTTGACGCTGGACCCTTGGGCGAGATACGAAATCCATCCGGATCATACCCTGGTCGGGCGCGCCGCTGCTGAAGCAGCCACATTCGCGTGTTTTCCGCTCCTCTACCCGGATCAGATCGCGGAGGGCCTTTCTCCTTGCCAGCCGTCGGAAATCTGGTTCATGGGACAGCTCGGTGATACGCCCAATACATTCGTCAATATCGAACCGTGGCTGAACCAAAAGACGGAGGCCCTGCTTCATTTCGAGGCCACGTTGGCAACCTTGGACGTATTGATGAGCACGAGCAAGTCGCCCAGATCGTTCGTCGCAACGGAAGAACTGAAGCAACGGACTCGGCACTGGATTTCTGAACTGGCGTGCCGCACCGGCAAATCCGCGGGACTGAACGCCGCGGAGGCATTCATCGTTCAGCGGTGCGCGCCGGGACATTTCGACAATTATTGGGAACAACAAGGGCCGCGGCTCGGCGAGGAACGGCCGGCGCCTCGTATCATTCGTTGAGAGATTCCGCCGGGCGCTCGACAATCTGCCACAGATTGCCTTCCGGGTCCGAAAAACTGCGCACACGACCGCCGCCGGCCGCCGGCGCTTCCGGGCCG
This sequence comes from uncultured bacterium, assembly GCA_938005705.1. Classification (GTDB taxonomy): domain Bacteria; phylum Verrucomicrobiota; class Kiritimatiellia; order PWTM01; family PWTM01; genus CALLML01. The sequence continues at coordinate 32,908 of CALLML010000059.1, read as the reverse complement.
TCGAAGACCACGCCGCGCGATTCCAACAGAGACACCGCCTGATCAAAGTCCTTCACCCGCAGCGCCAGATGGGACCACCCAGGCGTCCAGGTTGTGCGCGCAGGTCTCGGCGTGTCGTCCTGCGGCATAACCTCCAACCAGGTGCCGTCCGGTGCCCGCAGAATCCATACCGGCTTGCTCAATCGGCAGACTTTACGGTATTCGAGCACCCGGCAACACCATTCCGCAAACCTGTCCACATCTGCCACGGCGATGGCGGGATGATCTATACCCGCAATCGTTTCCATAAGTTGCACCACGCTCCCTTTCATGTCATTGTGGTTTCAGCTTCACACGAATCTCTGCCCGACCCGTTGCATCCGCCGCGGAGTGCAACTCGACCCGGCGATATCCCGGATTCTCCGCATTGAACCCTCCGGGTTTCTCAATAGACACCACCGCCGGCGACACCCGGCCGGCCTCAAAAACAATCGCCAAACGCTTCCCCCCCTTCGACAGCTGGATCGAACCCTCCTCCACCGAGGCCGCCGCGGAGGTCACCAACGCCCATCGCACATCCACGCCAGGTCGCATGCCCTCAAGATAATCATGTAATTCGACGCCTTCCAATCCCCGCCAGTGGACGGTGCGCGTCACTCGTTCGGCCCGCTCGCAAAAGATCGGCGAAAGATCAATCTCCGCGCCGGATTCGTCGGCGCGAAGAAACACGGCCAACGCGTCAGCCCGATGCAATGACCCCTCAATCGTCAGCGTGTTGTGACTATGGTTGTTCAGCCGGAAGACTTCCCAGCGTTGACCGGTCTGTGTGCGATCCCACAGATTCACTCCCTGTTGTTCGAGACTGTGGTAATCTTGCGCCCCCAAGTCTTCCGCCCAGCGTACACCGCCGGCATCCATCACAAACGAACCGCCGTCCATGTGGCCATGATTGACATTGGCTCCGCCGCCTTTAATGGCGAAATAGACGGCATTCGGATCGTTCCATCCGCTGCGCCAAAACGCCACCGGGTTCGCCCCACGTCCATACCAGAAGCCGGACGGCGGCGGACCCTCAGATTGATCGATCTCGGGCCACCACACGAGTGCCAGCACCGAGGCCCATTCCCGTCCCATGATAAAATTCACGCCCTTGGTCGCTCGCCATTGGCCAAGGATATCCTGGGCCCCATGCGGCGACTTTCGTTCCCGTGCAAACCACAACAGGATCGGGAGGAGGCGCGCCTCCGGCCTTGAGTCGGCAAAACTGAACAAGAGCCCGGTCGGGCCTGTGGCGTGTATAATAAAATCCGCACTCACCAAAAAACCTTCCGCTTTCGGCATATCCCAGTCCATGCCAAGAGCTGTGCGCACCGCCTCGATCAACAGCACTTGATAGCCCGTACCATACGACCAGTAGCGCGGCCCTTCCGGGTACACGCCATCCGGCGCATAGGCGGACAACCCGTTGAAAATGTGGCGGCGCGCGCGCGCCAGAATTTCCCGCGCAAGCTCCGGCTCGTCTTCCGCGATCGCCAACGCGCCGAGCGTCAACCCTCCGAGGCAGACCTGGTTCCAATTATGGCGTGAAGCATAAAACCATGTATGCGCATTCTCTTCTAGGGCGGGCCGCAGACCGTGCTGAACAATCGCCGTCCGAATCACCGAGCGGGTATCCGCATCAAGGGCCTCGTACAGCCAATCGTAACCGACGCTCAGTGCCGCGGTCATCTCGGCGACATCAAGGAAATGAGACGGATTCCAGTCGGAGAATCCCGCCGCCGCCAGCATTTCGCGCCGGGCAGCGGCGAGAAATTTCGGATCCGCACTAAGTCGCCAGGCGGCGGCATGTTTCCAGATGCGCAAGATCGCCTCCCTCGACGTTTCGAGCAGTCTTCGCCCTATCATCCGCCGTTCGATCGGCGGTTGTTTCGTTGCCGCTTCGGCTTGCTGGATGAAGAATTCCGCCAAGCGATCGTATTCCGGGTCCGCTAGACGCCGTTTTTGAATCGCTCGCCATGATTCGATCGTAATGAACAGCCGTGGATGACCTCCCCGCAGGCAGCTCAAGATATCGTGATTTTGGCCGTTTGCTCGCTGCATGGTACCACCTCAGCTGAATTGAGACGAATAGACCGCCCGCACATGGGATGATCAACTGACAACATTCGCTTGCTATCGTTCTTATTTAAAGGTCAAGTCAGTGACTGTACAAGAACACTTTGCTTCCTCTGATCGAAAAATTCCGCCCAGTCCATGCCAAACGCACCGCTTCCGCTCTCTGAGGGTCTCGCCCCGGGCAACTGCGACGCATTCCGTGGACAGACCGGGATGAAACCCGCCTGCCCTACGAGAGCATAACCGTCAGCGCGTGTATGGCTTGACCTCCGGCGCCGTGATAAAAGAAACGCCACGCTCGGCGCCGGCCCGCCGTCCTCAAGAGACGTCGCAAACAACAAGGTGCCCTGGCCGTCATAAATTGTTCTTCTGTTGCGCTCGTTCTGCTGTTAGGGTCAGGATCGTATGAAAACTCGATGTGGGTTTTACATAGGCACCGTCTGTCTCGAACGCAATCGATGGGGCTCACGAAAACCATCTTTTCAGGTCAGCGATTGGCTCCCGCGGTTCAAGGCCGACGGTTTCGACGGCATCGAACTCTGGGAAAACCACTTCGCCCTGGCCGACGCCGAGGAACAGCAGCGTCTGATCGAATCCTCATTCGTGACAGTGTACAACACCTATGCCGGCTTTTCAGACGCGGACGCTGAGGCCCGTGAGCAGGCGGCACAGGCGGTTGAACGTCTCACGGCGCCGGCCGTCAAATATAACGTGGGGCGTGAACGAGAACGACTTGACGAATATCGCCGCAATTTACTGGCATGGGCGGAACGATTGCCGACCTCCTGCCGCCTGCTTTGTGAATGTCATCCTGGAACCGCGCTCGAACAACCGGCAGAGGCCTCCGCGTTTTTTGCACAGATTGACCCCAAGCGTTTCGGAATCATCGTCCATGTCACCGGCGACGAAGTGAGGACCTATCCTTGGTTCGAAGCCCTCTCCTCACGTGTAGCTCATCTCCACGTGCAGCTCCGCGACCCTGCAGCCGATCCCGCTCTCCCTGCCAATCAAGGAAGGCTCGAGGCCCTCTTCGACGGCATACGGTCACATGGTTTCGGCGGCACGGCGACCATCGAATTCACCCGGGGCCTTGGACCGCAAGAGGACATCGAAACCCTTTATGCGAATGCGCGAACAGATTTTGCCTGGTGTCGGAAGCGGCTGAAATAAGAACATACAAATATGCAACGAATAACGATGCGGATGGCCGCCAAGACTCTGGTGCCGCTCGTAATCCGATCGTCTTTTTGTGCGACCTCGGCCGAGCCAGCCGCAACTGGAGCATCTCCTCCCATGACGACTGTGACCTATGAAGCGTTTGGCGCCCGTGGCGATGGTGAGACAGACGACCTGCCGGCCATCGTCGAGGCGCACGCGTTCGCGAACGAGCGCGGATTGCCTGTGCACGCCCGCGATGGCGCGACCTACTACATCAGCGGGCGGAAACTGACGGCGATCGTTCAGACCGACACCGATTTCGGCACCGCCCACTTTATCATTGACGACACTCGGCTCGAAAATCACCGTTCCTGGGTCTTCGAAGTACGCCCCTCTCGGCGGCCGATCCAGCTGGAGGGAGTGACTTCTCTGAAGCGCGGGCAAACGAAACTGCCGGCATCGCTCCCCCACCCCGGCCTAGTGATCGTGAGCGACGAAGGCTCGAAGCGGTTCATTCGGCGAGGACTGAATCAGAATCCTGGCAGCGCACAGACGGACGTGTTTGTGGCGGATACGGACGGCAGCGTGGATCCGAGCACGCCGATCCTCTGGGATTTTCAAAGGATCACAAGCATTCAAGTGCTGCCGCTGAATGAAACCCCCTTGACAATCCGGGGGGGACATTTCACGACCATCGCCAACCAAGCCGAGTCCACATACAACTACCATGCCCGAGGCATCGCCATCCGCCGCTCCAACGTGAGTGTGGTGGGCCTCGAACACCATGTGCAGGGAGAGGGGGCGCAAGGCGCTCCTTACAGCGGATTCCTCAACATCGCCCAATGCGCGAATGTCACCGTGCAGGACGCCTTGCTTACCGGCCATAAAACCTATAAAACCGTTGGCGCCGCGGGAAAACCCGTATCCATGGGTTCCTACGATATTCTGGTCAACAGCGCCGTCCACGTTTCATTCATGAATTGCCGACAGACCAACGACATCATGGATCGCCAGTACTGGGGCATCATGGCCTCTAATTTCTCGAAAAACCTGCTCTACGACGGCTGCGTGCTATCGCGGTTCGACGCGCACCAGGGCGTCCACAACGCCACCATCCGAAACTCGACGCTGGGCCACATGGGGATCAACCTCATTGGCGGCGGAACATTTCTGGCCGAGAATACGACCGTTCGCGGCATGACCTTCATCAACTTGCGCGCCGACTACGGGAGCACATGGCAAGGCGATATCATCATTCGTAATTGCATCTTTGCGCCCTCCGGCCCCAAAGACCGTATCAGCGTGATCGGCGGCTCGAACGACGGCCAGCACGACTTCGGCTATCCCTGCTCAATGCCCCATCGCGTGGTGATCGAGGGACTGCGCATTGAAGACGCGAACCCCCTTGCAAGCTACCGCGGCCCGACTCTCTTTGCGAATTTCAACCCGCAGTTTATTAGCGATTCCTTTCAACAACCCTTTCCCTACGCCCCGACACGCGAAGTTGCCCTGAAAGACGTTGTGACCGCCAGCGGTCTCCCGCTGCGACTCAGCGACAACGCCTTCATGTTTAAAAACACAATTGTGAAATAACGGCACGCAAACCAACAAACCTCGCCCCACTATAGACACACGGGCTTCGAACACGTCCTCTCGTCATTCACGCCTCTTAATTTTCCTTTCCTCATCGCTCCCTTTTTTGCCGCAGCCTTGGATAAGCAGACTCCACATACCGCGTTCCATTCATCTGTGTCCCCGGCTCCCAATATTCCTTTATCGCCCCATTTTTCCAAGGCTTGGAAAAATCGGGCGCAGGTTTGTCCTAAGCTTGGAAATCTCGCCAGCCCCCCCCGCATTTAAAGTCTGACACTCCCCACGGCGCACGACTTGCTTGTGCTGCCTGACAAATCTATTTAAAAGGCGTTTATGAAGATGATCCATGAACCCGCCCGTGATCTCCCGCTTATCGAAGATGGCGACGTATGTGTGATCGGCGGCAGTACGACCGGCGTGTTCGCCGCCGTCGCCGCCGCGCGGATGGGCTGCCGCGTGGCGTTAGTGGAAGCACTCGGCTTGTTCGGCGGAACGGCAACAGCTTCCCTGGTCAATGTCTGGCACCCCCGTTACGACACCACCGGAACGCGCGAGATCATCGGCGGGCTGGCTATCGAGACCATGGAGAGGCTCAAGAAACGGGATACCGTGATAGACCGTGGCAACTATGTCCATGGACAATATTATTTCTCCCCTGCCGAGCTCGCGATCGAACTCGATGAATGGGTGCGCGAGCATCCCCCCATCCACCCCTTTCTGCATACCCGTTTCTGCCGCGCTTTCGTCAAAAAGCCCGGCCATGTCGAGGCCGTTGCCATCGAGGACAAATCTGGCCGCCACGCCATCCGCGCGCGGGTATTCGTGGATGCCTCCGGCGACGCCGACCTCGTATTCCGCGCCGGTCTGCCCACCTATCGCACGCCCGTCCGCCAGCCGCCGACGACTTGTTTCATCGCCGCCGGGCTCGACGCGGGAATGGAGAAACTCAGAGAGCGCGTCTTCGATCCGGCGATCCCCGGCGCGCTGCGACCGGGGTTTTTGTGGTCGGCGCCGATTCCAGGAACGGACCTACGCATGGTCGCGGGCACGCGGGTGCACGGCGCCGACGTATCCGACGCCGACGACTTGACGCGCGCGGAGATGGAGGGTCGGCGACAGGTTCGCGCAATACTCGACATCGCGTGCGCCCACGTGCCGGGCTGTGAAAGCGCCCGTCTCGTCGCGCTGCCGGCCCGCATAGGCGAGCGGGAATCGCGCCACATTCGTGGATTGCATCGACTGACCGAAACGGAACTGTTGCACGGTGTGAGGTTTCCCGATGCGATCGCGAACGGAACCTATCCGGTGGACATTCATTCGGGCGACGGCGAAGGCGTCGTATTCCGCTACCTCGACGGCCGCGAGGTGCGCGTGGGCGCCGGCGGACAGCGAGAAGAGGGACGTTGGGCGCTGGCGGACGGTCAGCGGGCGACGTTCTACCAAATCCCGTTTCGCTCGCTCATCCCTCAAGGCGCGGTGAATGTCGTCGCCGCCGGACGTTGTCTCGATGCCGACGAGGGGGCGTTCGGAGCCGCGCGCGTGATGATCCATTGCGCCCAGATGGGTCAGGCCGCGGGCATAGCCGCTGCACTTGCCGCGCGCGAAGCCTGTGCGATTCAAGTCATCGACATGCAACGGCTGCGATCCGAGCTCGCCTCGCAAGGCGCGATAATCCTCTGAGGGGATTTTACGCAAAGGCCCGTGTTTTTTTCCAAGACGTCACTCGACAAGGAGTTGAGGCTCATAACCTCGCAACAGATCCTCGAAATGGGCGGGGGGCTCGGAGGGTTGGAGAGAGGGAGGCACGTGTAAGTGCGCAAAGACAAGTGAGGGGAGAATGATCATCGTCCTTGAAGGTTCACAGGTCTGTAAGCCCCATATGTTCGGCCGTCGAGACTTTTCGAGATCAAATGAAAGCCACATACTAATCGTCTCATAATGGTCCTGACATGCTCGTTTACGGCGTCGCGGCCTCAGCAAGCGGAGGCCCTACATTCTTCGGTCGTAGGGCGCGAGCTTGCTCGCGCCGCAGGAAACGAACATGTAAAGACAATTTCGAGAGCATTAGTATGAGAGCCTTCACAGATGCTTCGTTCACTCGCTCGGCCGAGTAGCGCCTTCGGGACACATGCACGGAGCTTGTTGTGTTCATCGCGGTAACCCAAGCCGCAGCTTATCGGAGACGCGCTGTAAATCGAGAGAAGCCGGCTTGAAATATCAGATGCATCCTAGGGCTGGAGCAACGACTGGCCACCTATTGGTGGAGGTAAGGAGGTTCGAACTCCTGACCTCTTGAATGCCATTCAAGCGCTCTTCCAACTGAGCTATACCCCCACGTCGCTAGCGAATATTATATCACCAATGCGACATGCGTCAAAATGTGTTTTTGAGTGCGAGAATAACCCACATACAGTAGTCTTTTGCCGATCAATCACTCCTGGGAACACTGCTATGTCTGAGGACTCATTCACGGTGAGGCCCGCTACGTTCCGAGACGCGGCGGCCATCTTCAATCTCGTACGCAGTCATCCAAACGAACTCGTGCCACGTTCGATCAGCGATATTCTGCAGAATATTGATCGCTTTTATGTGGGCGAAACGGGGGGTGTCGTTGTGGGGACGATCTCCTGGGGCATATTGCCCGAGCTCGGTTCGGCTCGCCATCCCTCCGTGGAACTCAAAAGCCTCGCCGTCAGCGCATCCGCTCGACGCCGCGGTCTGGGGCGCGCGCTGGTGCAGTGTGCGTTGGAGCGCGTCTCGGAATTGAAACCCGAACAAGTGATCGTCCTGACCTTTGTGCCGGAGTTCTTTCGACGTTTCGGATTTTCCGAGGTCTCGAAGGAAAAAATGATGCACAAGCTTTATACCGGTTGCGTGAACTGCACACGTTTCGATTCACCATTCACCTGCCCTGAAATCGCCATGGCCAAACCCGTCGCGCCATCAACGACGCCGGAGGCGTGAGACCAAAACCCTGAGAGGGATTTTTCGCGATGCATCTTCTGAAAACAATTACAGAGCTTTCGCACGAATTCGGCACTTCGGAATACGTGCTCGGCGGCGGCGGCAATACCTCGGTCAAAGATGCCGAAACCCTCTGGGTCAAGCCTTCCGGTGTGACGTTGATTGATCTTCGGCCGGAGGATTTTGTGGCTCTCGACCGCGCGCAGGTGAGGCGGTTGTTTGAGGCGGCCGCAGTAGAGGATGCGGTGAAACGCGAAGTGGTCGCCAAAGAGACTTTGCTGGCGGCCCGCCGGCCGGAAGGGTCCTCGGGCCGCCCGTCGGTCGAAGCCCCGCTGCACCACATCTTTCCCCAACGTTTTGTTGTGCACACGCACCCGGCCCTCGTCAACGGGTTGACCTGCGCTCAGCGGGGGGCCGAAGCTTGCGCACGGTTGTTTCCGGACATTCTTTGGATGCCGTATTGCGATCCGGGCTATACGCTCAGCCGGGAGGCGGAGCGGGCGATTGATGAATACACGCGACGACACGGATGCCCTCCATCGGTGTTGATGATTCAAAATCATGGCATTTTTGTCGCCGGCGATTCGCCCGACGACATCCGCACCGATTATCGTCGGCTGATGGAAACGCTGCGCGGGGAATATCGTGCCGCCGGTCTGGAATGCGATCTGCCCACAACCCCACCGCCGAATGGCGAAACGGATCGTCGAATGCGCGGAATTCTGCGTGAAGTCTTGTCCAAAGACGTGTTACAGGTGCAGTCCTGTGGACCATTCTCCCCGCCGCGCGGGCCGTTGTCGCCCGACCACATTGTCTACGCTCGTTCTTTCGTGCACGTCGGCCCCGTGACGGCGGCTTCCGTATCCGATTTTCGTCACCGACATGGCTATGCGCCGCGTGTTTTTTTTACGGACGACGGGGTCTGGTCGGTCGGCGACAACGAAAATGAGGCGCGCCTGGCGTTGATGTTCGCTCGCGACGGGGCGCGTGTTCAGTACCTCACGGCCGCTTTTGGCGGGCCTCAATACCTTTCCGATCGGGCCCGCGCGTTCATCGAAAACTGGGAGGTCGAACACTATCGTCGGCGTGTGGCGCTGGAGGGAGGACGCAGTACCCCGTAATTTAAGCACATGTTCAATTTTCAGTTTCCAAGAGTACGGAGGAACCTTGTCAACATCGAGGCGGAGAAACAAAGACCGGAAGGAACCTCGCTTTTTTCGCTTATGAGAAACAAGGCGGCCTACGCCGAGCAACCGGGGTTGCTCGGCGTCTCTGGGGTGTGGGGAGGATCTCCATTCCTGATGCGTGAATGTAAGCCGGATTGCTTGTTTGCGAACCGAAAATCCAACGATGATTGATTGCGAGATTACTCGCGCGTTTTTCTCATTCGCCTCTCCGCTATCCCCTACCATCCGGCCCGTTCCCGCTGGTTGACACACCTTTCTCTTCTTCTGCGGAGGGAAACGGGGATGCTTTTCTTCTGGAGACTGGAAAAGAAAGCCGAAAACATGCAAAATTGCCAGTGAAATCAACACCCCGGAACAACAGTGGTTGAATATCGCCCGGAACCGTTAAACTACGATCCGAGAGGCACTGGCGAGCCGAAAGTGCTTCCTCTGTTTCGGCACCCGCCGGAATGGGCCCCCCACGAGGCCACCTGGCTGGCGTGGCCGCCGAACGGCCGCGACTGGGGGCGCAAATTTGAGGCCGTGCTTTGGGTCTTTACGGAAATCATTCGCAAACTGTTGCCTTCCGAACCCGTACGCCTCATCACAAACGGGCCTGACGGCGAACGTGAGGCCAGAGAGCGACTCTTCCGGGCGGACGCTCGGGTGGAAGGTCTCGAAATTGTCCACATCCCTTTGGATCGCTGCTGGCTGCGCGATATCGGGCCGATTTTCGGCTGCGATGCGGCCGGGCGCAAATGTGTCCTGCATTTTCGATTTACGGCGTGGGGCAAATATCGGCAATACCGCCGGGATGCGCAGCTTCCTGCCGCCGTTGCGCAGCGCTTGAATCTGCCGCTCGTGAGTCCCGAACTACGCGGCCGCCGAATCGTTTTGGAAGGCGGAGCGTTTGATGTCAATGGCGCCGGCGCGATCCTCGTCACGGAACAATGCCTGCTCGACGAAGCTGTGCAACCGCGCAATCCCGGCTGGGATCGTTCGGACTATGAGCGTGCGTTCTCACATTGGCTGGGCTGCCCCGACGTGATCTGGCTGGGGCGAGGCATCGCCGGTGACGACGACACCCACGGCCATGTGGATGACGTGTGCCGTTTTGTCAACGAACACACCGTGGTCCTCGCCGAGGAGCCGAATTCGACCGACCCGAACCACACGATTCTGTCGGAAAACCGTGAGCGATTGGAGAATGCACGGCTTGTCGATGGATCAAAACTCGATATCGTCCCTCTGCCTATGCCTGCGCCGTTGACATTTCAAGGGAGGAGGTTACCGGCCAGTTACACCAATTTTTATATCGGTAACCACGTCGTACTCGTGCCGACGTTTAACGACCCCGCCGATCGCATCGCGTTGGGACGACTCGCGGAACTTTTCCCGGGGCGAACAGTCATCGGAATCCACTGCACGGATTTGGCCGTCGGTATGGGTGCCCTGCACTGCCTGATGCACGAAGAAGTCGAAATTCACCGCAGTGAAAGTGAGGAGACGGAGAGAAAACAACCTTAATCCGAACTCATCGCCACGGATCGCGCGGCCGGTTCCGAGGGCTCAAAACGCGCGATGACCGGGGAGCCGGCCAGCCAGGTCAGCCCCATTGCACGACAAGCCGACTCCAACGCCGCCGACAGGCCGCGCCGTTTCAACATGCGATGCAAGACCATCGGCAGGAAAAATTGCGCCGCCATTCGCGTCCTCTTCCAGCCGACACGCTTAAACGCTTCGCGCACCTCGGCGTGGCGGAAGAGCGTCCATGTGCGCGTATTGACCTCGATGCGCTTTTTCGCGTTGAAAAAGCCCGGCGCCAGAATATTCAAGCTCTGCTTGGTCGGATAGTCCACCATCACCGCCCGCCGTGCGACGCGACAAAGTTCGGCGACCAGCCGCTCCCACGCCTCGCAGTGCGTGAGCATGCGGAAGGCGAGCACGACATCGAAAGAATGATCTTCGAAGGGCAGCGCGATGACATTGCCCACGACAAATTGGGCCCGACCATCGCTCAGGATGGATTCAATGCGCCGTCGACAGGACTCCGCGCTGCCGAGCACGGTGACCGCGTAGCCCGCGTGTGCTAGCGGTATGGCCAACTGGCCATGTCCGCCGCCGACGTCCAACACGGAGGCCGGCGGAGGTTCGGCGAGCAGACGTTGGGTCAGCCGTTCCTGTACCGCGAGCATCCATTCGCCACTCGGACCGGCGAAGCGGCGCGCGTATTCGTCCGACGACGTTTCAATATCCGCAGTTTCCGAAAATACTTCTGAAGTGAGGCCCATCGTTGCCATCGCCCTGCACGATGAAAGCCGGAGGTTTCCACCTATTCGGTCGTGGACAAGACCGCAGAATTCTGTGTGGTGTTCCCTCCGCCGGGACGGTTCTGCTGAGAATTTTCTCCCTCCCTCTCGAACGTTGATTGTTTCCACAGTGCTTCCCGCAATGACGATAACGGAACGCGTACGGCGCCCCAGGGGATGACTTCGCCATATAATACGCCTTCGGCGATGCGCAACAGTTTCATGGTCAGGCGCGAACCGTCGTCCAACAGGACACGAACACCTTTGGGCGTGGGTACTGCGTCTGGTTTCTCCTGCTTGAACACCACGTGATCGACGTCCCGAAGGGGAATGAACAGCTCGCCGAACGGCGTGCGCATTCCGACCCCTTGTTCATTAAGGCGGAACAGGGTGCCCGAAACGGTATCACCGTTCAGCAAGTGGACGACATCGCTGTTGCCCGCCGAGCGGGATGCCAGCTTATCGGGCAACCGCCCATCCCAATGCGATATACGGATTTTTTTGATCGTCATCCCGCCGCCCGTCGCCTGAAAATACAATCCACGGCCAGAATCCTTGTAATCACGGGGATCTTCCCAGTTGGCGATCATCTGATCGTTCACATACAGCCAGATACGTCGGGCATCGAGGTCCGTAAAAAAGGTCCATTTGGCATCGAGCCAATTCCCGAGAAATTCACTGAGTTGTTTGATTCCGATTTGACTCATTCCTCGACTCTGCGATCCGCGCAAAAAAGACAGTTGTTGGTTGGACTGAACTAAGAGCTGATAGGCTTCCCCCATATTCCTTTCATTCTCTTTGGCGAACAGAAAGATGGAAAAGGGGATAGACCAGAACTTGATGTGCAAGTCGATACGAGAACGACGCTGCATATCGGGCAACTGGCGCCCAACCGTCTGACCGGCTAAAATTCGCAAGTCGGGGGCAGTAAGAATTTTTGCTTGTCCGCCAAACTTCCATTCTTCGCCGGTAGCCGGTCCCTGATAATACGTACGGACGGCTGCCTGGCGATTCAGCAAACGCGTCGACGCGCGGGGCAGGGTGATACGCCCCATGGCGTGGTGGACAATTGTAAAGTTCTGCTCATCTGCCGACAGGGCCTCCGCGTAGAGCATGTCGCCACCCGCCATTTCAAGCATCCAACCATCGACCTGCGTCGCCGGGGGCGAGCCCGGATCGGGCACAGAGAAGCTGTACAACGCCGCCTCCCGGATTTCCACCGGGGTTTTCGCCAACGGGTGAACCGCTATGAGAACTCCATCCGCCGCGTTATAGGCCTCCAAACAAACCTCCAGATGATCTCCATTATCCAACTGCAACACGCCCCACAATCCGGACTCGGGCCGCGACGACTGCGCCTGCGCCATGGTCCACAGCGCCAGAATTCCGAGCGACCAAATCCAGTTTCGCTTCATAGTGCCCCCCTCCTCCCCGCTTTTGACGGGTCCACCGATTCCCTCCCGGTATCCTTATCTGTTCTACCGTTCCAAACAATGAGACGGATGAGAGACATCGGAATTCGCAGCGAACCGGCGGACGGATGTCGGCCGACGAGGACTTCATCTTTTATTCTTTCGACCTGCAGCGACAACTCCGTGTGGTCGAACAAGACGACCTTTGCGACAGACTTCGCGGTTGCCGGGGTTTTCGCGGTGTGCATTTCAATTCGCATGATACGATCGAGCGGCACTTCCAATTCTCCAAACGACGTGCTCAGGGTTGCCGTCTCGGGCCCAATACTCTTCAATTCACCAGTGACCACATCCTCGTTTTGAAGAAAAACCATCTCTCCGTGTCGTGCGATGGTTTGGGTCTCCTCCGAAGGCAGTTTGCCGTTCCAGCGGCTCAACCGGAGGTTCCGGATTTGGATGCCGCTGTTAGACGTGAACAACAACCATGAACCGAGTTGTTCTGCTATTTCTACATTTGCCCAATCCCCGACAACCGCCTCATTGATCATGACGACCACACGGTTCTTTTCCGTATCGACCAACAGACTGGCACGACATTCCGAAATCTCGGAAAGAGATAATCGAATATTACCCATCTGGATCAAGGATCTCGGAGTCCGGCGAATCAACGTGATATAGCCATGGCCATGAATCTGCAAATTTATACCCATCGCCATTTCTCCCATGCGCCGGGGCCCATCGTTGGCCCCTAGGTTGACTGCAAGACTGGAATGGGGGCCAAAACTGGAGATTTTGAAATCAAGCCGTAGGCGATTGGGGAGGTCCTTAAACGATCGCCCGAGAATTTCATTCGCCTTTATATTCAGTACCGGTTCATTTAAACGGCGCAGCCCTTGAGGGACGGACCATTCTTCACCGGCTTCCGGTCCTTGGTAGATCACATACGAATCTCTCACGGAGGTGATAACAACCAGTTCCTGGCGGGGGAAGACGATCTCGCCCAACGTGGGATGATGAATGCGCGCCGTTGTCGCGTCCATGGCCAACCAATCCCCCTTCACTCGATCGCCGCCGAGTAACGTGAACGACCACGGCTCGGCCGGAGCGCTCGCGGTGGCAGGTGGTCGCTCGAAACGTGTCAACGCGGTCGCGTCGAACTCAATGGGGTTTCGGATGGCGGGACCGGCGGCAACGACTAGACGGCCAGCGGCGACATCATACTCCACCAGAACAGCCGTCAAGCGGTCGCCATTTGCCAAATGAATCACGCCGAGAGGTCCCGTACCGGCGGCGGGTTCCGCCGGGAGCTGGGCGAATCCTCGCGAGATACAAAAAAAGATGGCGGCGATGGCACCACATCTTGAATGAAAATGGGGATCACGGAAGATGGAATTCAACAAAAGGCGTCTCGTATTCATCTTTATTACTGTGCTCCATCAGCCATGGGTAATGCGTTTGGCGCGGCTCTGAGATGAGGCCGGGATGGGACTTCCGCCCTCGTTGGACTTGTTTCTTGGGACCACAACCACACCAGCCTCATGGCGGCCTTCAGCGGAAGGGATATGGAGCCGGCATGGTCGTTGCGTCCTGAAATCATACCGTTCTCAATCCGCATTTCGCGCAGACGAAAAGAGGATCCGTCCAGCAGACGTACTTGCGCGGCATCCGTAGCCGCCGCTGTCGTGATGGGGGTGGTGCGAAACCGGAACTGACGAAATTGCTCTAGAGGAATCGTCAGTTCGCCGAGCTGACTGCGAATGCGCACCGCGCCTTGCGCAATTGAAATAACATCTCCCGCCAGCCGATCGCCACTCTTCAGCAGCACGACATCGGTCGCGTCGTCCCTGTCGTATTCCTCCATGGTTTCGAGGCGGCCATCCCATGGGTGCACGCGGATATCCGAAATCGTCATCGGCGAACCCGCTGAAAAAGCCAGGCCCCGCTGGGGATCGGCCATCGGCTGCGGGTCCGTCCATTCCGCGATCTGTTTTCCATTCAGCCGCAGCCAGACGCGTCTTTCGTCCAGATTGAAGAAGAGAGAAACGCGCAAGCCGTTCATAAATAATTGCCAGTTCTGGCCCATGGGATTGGGCACCGCGCCGATTTCCTGTTCATCCCGGCCGCGCGCGATTCGGCTGAAAACTAGACGCTGGTTTCCGAATCCGCCTCGAAAACTCAGGCGATAGGCATCATCCCGTACCTCGTCTTGCAGGTCCGCGCCTTTCACATAGAACCAGGCGTGGGCCTCCTGGTGTGGAATGCCGATCAGGGTGAAGTCCAGACGGGACTTGCGAGGCAGGGCCGGCAACAGCATGCCTATGCGTTCGTTCTTATCTAAAAACAGAGACGCGCCTTCAAGGACTTGACGGCGGTGATTGGAAATCCACTCTTCGCCAGCCGTCGGGCCTTGATAGATGACGGATGGCGGGCTGCCGAACGTCAGCCAACGCAATCGGGCGCGGGGTAGCGTCATGAGGCCGCTGTAGGCGGTTTTGAGTCGCAGCGTGTCGCCGTCCAGCGTCACCTCCACGCCACAGAAGCAATCGCCGTCCGCCATCTGCGCCACCCATCCGACGATATCGGAAAACTCGGGCCGCGCCGGTTGCGCCGTGAAGCGCAACAGCGCGGAGGCCTCGATCGGAAGTGGGCCGCGGATCAGGGCATGGCGGGCCGTCAGCACGCCGGAGGCAGGGTCGTAATTTTCCAACCGAACTCTGAACCGTTCCCCATTTTTCAATTCGAGGAGTCCGTAGTCCTCCACTTCGGGCGTAACGGCGAAGGCCGGCGCAGGGCCTTTCTCCCCCGCCGCGGTGGGCAACTGGATTTCGAGCTCAGCGCAAACATTCAGCGCCAAGGCGAGCAAAACAAAGGCACAAGATGGTTTCACAACAGACTCCGGAAAGAATGATCAGCGTTCATAGATCGGTAAATAGCGGTAGTTAAGCGCCATCGTCAAAAGGGAGGCCGCTGTACAAAAGGCAGACCCGTTGTGTCCGTCCCATCCCCCCTGGGCGTTTTGCGCAGCAATGAGTGCGGCGGAGATAGTGCGATTCCACGCCCGCCACGCTTTCATGTCGGCTCGAAAATACGCCTGAGCGGCATAATACAGGTAATAAAAGAAATAATACTGTTGAACCTGCGGGTCCTCGCTTTGCGCAACGAGACGCGACCACGCTCCCTGAAAGAGCCGGGTGTTTTTCTGATTGGCGAGACTGGCGACCACGACGCCGATGGCGTTGCGAGGTGGCGAGCCGCCGTCGGGGCCGGTGTAACCAATGCCTCCATCCGCGCCCTGGACGCGCCGATAGAACTCGAGCCCGTCGTTGATGGCATAATCCGGCACCGTCAAACCGGCGTTGCGCGCCGCGAAGAGGGCGACCATCTGGGCGCCGCTGACGGTGGCATCCGCATCATGGTTTTGCGGCGAATACCGCCAAGCCTTCTGCTGCGATTTTTTCTGCGCATCGAGGATCACATTGACGGCACGTTCAAGCGCTGGCCCGATCCTCGGCTCATCCACCATGCCATAGAGTTCGGCGAGGGCCAGGGTGGCAAAACCGTGATGATACATCGAGGGGCCGAAATATCCGTCAGCATTCTGTTGCGCCAGAACTGCCTGAAGGCCGCGCCTGACCGTCAAGGCATAGGGGCCGAAGCGCAGATCGGTGCCTGATGCCGCGAAGGCCAGCAGGCACAAACCATCCACCCCCGGGCCTGCCTGCCCTGCCCCGGCGTCCTTCCAACCGCCGTCGGCTCCTTGTCGCGACATAAGATATCTCAGGCCCCGCTCATAGCTGCGCTCGATTTCCGGCGGCACTTCCTCGCCAATGAATCCCTCCGCCAACACAAATGGCCCCTGGCCTTGAGCGGCAAGGGCTCCTAGCGCAAACACGCCGATCGCCGCGGTCCGTGAGAGCCCCTTTCTGCCTTTTCGGAACCCTCCGCGCATCATAGTCGCCCCTCCACAGCCTCGTAGTAGGCTTGAATGGCGTCTCGATACTCCATTGGCCAGGTGGAGACGTCAGGACGGCTTCCGCGGGAGACCTCCCGCGCCTCGAGGTCGCCCGAGCCCGGCCCGCCATGCTGTTTCACCCCTGCGGTATCGCCGCCGGCCATACTGCCCCCCCCCCAGGACCCTACCCCGCTTCCCATGCTCATAGCCGTCTGTTGGGATGCGGATGCGTCTCCCGACGATCCGCCCCTCCCTCCACCGCCCTGGCCTTGCATTGCGGCCGCGATGGCCTCGATGATTTCCGTCTGCACAGCAACGGTTTCGCTCCCCGTGTCCGGGCGAATGACGCGTTCATGCGCCTCGTCGGATAACCCAGCTAGCTGTTTTAGAAAAACGGCAGCCATCGCGTTCCGGGTTTTTGCAGACAAGTCGCGAAACTCCTTGGAAAGCCCTTGCTGGCGCTCTCCTACCGCCCGCGCGGCGCGCTCGGCGTCCGCATGATCGTCCGCCTCGTCGGCGGCGCGGGTCTGTTCCCGCAACATTTCCTGAACGACGCGCGCGCGCATCATACCCAACAGGACTTCCGGTTCGAGCCCCCCTTCTCCGCCGCCGCCACCACCACTTCCTCCTCCCTCCCTGTCATTTTCCGGTTCCAGCATCTTCGCCCACTTTTCAAAGCGATCGGCCAAAGCTTCCAGAGTTCCGATCCCGCGACCAAGATGAATACGATCACCGAGAGCGGCGATCTCGGCGAAATCCTGCAATACATCGGGTTCCCTCATTTTTTCGTACACTTCTCCGAAGATCGGACGCCGCGTCCGATTGAAGAAGGCACCGAGATCATTACGAATATACGTCGTTTCGCGCTGTGCCCTGTCATGTTCTCTCCGCAACTCGTTCAGCCGCACCCGCTGGGGCGCAGTTACTTGCTCCGGCATCAAACCGACGACCGCCGACAATACCCTGCCCCAACCGACAGCCACTTCTCGTTCGACACGCGCCACTTCCTTCAGACGATTGACGAAACTCCGCGCCAGGGCGTTTTCCATCTGCCGCTCCGTCTGCTGCGACGTGCGCCGCAGTGCTTCGGCCGCCTCTCGCTGAGCAGCGTTGGCCTCGGCCAGGTGTTCGCGACTCTCGGAGGACGAGGAGGAGGAAGCGGATGCGGATGCGGATGCGGATGCGGCAGCAGCTTTCGCCATCGCAGCGGCGGCACGCGCCATAGCTTCGGCGACCTCGGAACGCAATGCCATTTCCGCGGCGGTCCACGGTTGCAATTCATCGGCGCTAATTTGCGGATTACGCAGCGCCTCCTTCAAGAGCTTCTCCATATCCTCCGCTAATTGGCGGGCACTGGACTCATTGGCGCGTTCCGACTGTTCAGATCGCTCCATGGCAGCAGCGGCGGAAGAGTGCGAAAGTGCCTCATCATCCAGTGATCGCAACGCGTCGCTCTCAGCGATCTGCATCTCCTCGCCGCGCAGCAATTCTTCGAGGCGGGTGGAAAGCTGATCCATCATTTGCCGGACCATTCGTGCGTGCTCCTCCGGCGCCAGGACAAAAACCCGGAAAGGGCCGACCCGTGTCGGTTCACGACCCGGTCGGTGATCGCTCGCCCAAGCCCACAGCGTCACCACGCGTCCGGTGCCGGTTTCCAGCAGGCGGGGGGAAAGCCTCCAGATCCCTTCCAGCGAGCGCGCGGTTCCACTCGCGTCCTCCGAGACCGCACGGCGCTCCACGTTTTTGGGATATGAGGCGCTCAATTCGACTTCGGAATCGTCCACGCGCCATTCCCAGCCTATGGCGGCGAGTCCGAAATCATCGCGGCCGCGCACGGTCAGCGTGAGCACTTCATCGGGCAGGACCGCCACGGCGCCCCGGATGCCCTCGACCTCGAGCATCGGGGCCACGTCAGACTGCAGCGACAAATCCAAGCGGTAGGGTCGGGCATTGGAAAGCTGGTGCTCATCCACCCACTCAAAGAACAAGGCCGCTGTATTGTCGGTCGCGCCGGCATAACGGGCCGCCCACTCGGCGGCGGGGCGCGCGGTGGTGGCAAACTCCGAGTCGTTCACCTCTATCGCTTCAGAGCCGCCGGCGGTTTCGGGGCCTACGCGTGCGGCGGTGATACGGCGGGCAATTCGCCCCTGAAAGGACAAACGCGCCTCTGACAATATGGAAAGACGGCCACCCTCAATGCGGCGCCATTCAGGTTCGCGGCGCAGATAATCCGGCCATTCAATGCGCGCCATCATTTCGGCTAGTTCGGGCCGCTGCAGCGGGCGCACCAGAATGCGACGTCGATCGTCTCCGATGCGGAGGGCCAGTGTCGCTTCAGCGGTCTGGCCGGGAAATGAAAATCGCACTGTATGGTTCTGCACCGTGGCACGCACGGGCGGCTGGTCGCCAATGCGCGCGACACCGCGAGTTGGGCGCCAACGCGAGCCCGGATCAATGCCACAGGTCAGTTCGAAGGGCTCGCCGCGCGGCACGATTAGCGCCTCGGGCAGATCGCTGATGCGTGTAAAGGTGTAGCGTTGCAGCGGTGCTGTCGGCCGCAGCCAACGCCGCGCGCTGAACAGCAATGCCTCGGGCGCGACAATCAAACCGATCATCAGCAGCGCCGCCAGAACCGCCAGTACGACGGCGTAACGGCGGACCGCGCGTTTCGGGGCGGCCTCGCGGAAATTGTACGCGCGCGATTCCTCGGCGACCTGCCGAAGTGCGGCGCGCACAAGCGCCGGAGAGGCGCCGACGGCCTCCATATCGGACTCGGAGAGCTCCACAGCCCCCAGCAGCCGGTCGCCGAGACGCGGGTAACGACGCTGCACAAGCCGAGCGAGCTCGCGCACGTTGCGGCGTCTCCACCACCAGTGGCGCGCCCACCAAACCGCCGAGAACGACACTGCGGCGCCGCTCATGACGGCCAACAGGACGCGCAAAAGCGGAGGCGTATCCACAAACCGATCGAGCAGGGCCAGCAGTGCGAGGGCGCCAAGCAAACCCGTAAGGCCGGCGAGCACGGCGACCAGTGTCTCAATAACGCGCAGGCGTCGTTCAAAGGCGCGCAGTTTTTGCGACAAATCTTCGGGCATTCTTTCTATCGTCTTCATACCCGTCCCAGTCCTTTTCGTCCCATCCAATATACACCCCAAATCAGCGCGAGGATCGCCAGCCAGACCGGATGGCACCACCAACGAAGGACGGCATGGCGAGGCGTGGGCGGCGGCAGGGCGCGCAGCGCTTCCACGACTTCGTCGAGTTGGTCGGCCCGACCGAATCGGCCGCCGGTGACGGCGGCGATTTCCCGCAGCACTTCCGGGCGCGCGGGCCGACCGATCTGTTCGACCGACGGTGCTGAAACCAATATTCGCGTCTCGACCTTACGATCGGTCTCGCGACAGCGGACTTCAAGTTTAAACTCTCCGCCCTCCCTAAGCTCCGCCCCTCCCTGATACGCAGCCCACGCCCCCTCCACCGGACGCAATGTGAATCGCGTTTCCGCGCCTGAGGGCGCGAAAAGACGGGCCTCGACAGTCGCCGATGGCATCGGAAATCCGGATGCGTCCAGCGGCGTGGCCTGCACCACGAGGCGATCGCCTCGTGTCGGGGACTCGGGGGTGTAAAAGAAGCGCAGCCCTTCGGCGTGGGCCATCCGGCGCTGGTGCGCCATCCAGCGAAAAACCTGGCTCCAGAAACGATAGTGATACAGGTCTTCGACGCCGCGGCGCCATCGCCAGGCGGAGTCTATGCCCATAAAAAGCGTCTTGCCGCTGCCGAAGGCCGAGGTAACCAGCAGTGGGATTCGGCCGTGTTCGTTGCGGACCTGAGCATGGACCGCCAGAATGTCGGCCCCGGGCTTGGCTCGCATGACGGGGGCATACCAGAAGAAGCCCGGCAGACCCGCCCATATACGGGCGTTCTGCTCCGGTGAGGGCGCCAGCATGGTCAGCAGATGGTCGCGGCCGCGCGCGGTGAGCTGGAGGCGAGCCTCAACCATGAGGCCATGCCCGTTTGGGCGTCCGTCCTCGATGTCCACCGGCAGCAGCGGCATCAGGGGGCCGGTCGCCAGCGATATCCAGCGACCAGACACGCCCGGAAGAAATACCAGTCCGCTCGCCTGCGATTCCACCACGTCGCGCAACCATTGCGCCTGCTCCTCCGTCAGTCCGCCGGGGCCCAGACCGACATCGCCGAGAAAGATTACATCATAACGCGAAAGCTCTTCGCGCGTGCGCGGGAAGGAAGGCAAATAGCCGAGACCGCCGCCCGGTCGCAGATAGGGGTGCAACAATAGGGTGTGGACCTCGACGCCGTGATCCCGCACTGCGGCATTGCGCAAGTAGCGGTATTCCCATCGTGGTTCCGTCTCGATAATCAGCACACGGATGATTTCTCGCCGCACAGCCATTCGAAAGGCCTGTTCGTTGTTGTCCGTGCGCGCCTCGCCAGCCGCCGGCATGATCCGCACGCTGAAGATACGATCTCCCTCCTGCGTCGGAGCAAAACCGATGGCCGACGAAAACTGCGCCATTGCCGGCAGCGTGACGGCGCGCCGCGCGCGTTCGATGCCAGCCTCCAACAACACCACATTCACAGAAGTCGGTTCCGGCAAAAAACTGCGCGCGGTGAAAGGGATATTGATGAATTCATCCGCCAACGCATAAGCGGGCGCGCGCAAACCGGTCAGCTCGATATCAGGCAGCGGTCGGTCCTCGCCGATTGCGACGGTGAAAACCGGCACGTCGAGCGCCTGCAGACGAGTCGCGGCAAGGACCGGCGGCGGCCCGACATTCCAGTCGCCGTCACTGAACAACAACACGGCGCGGGGCGCAGCACCTTCGCGCGCGAGACGGTGCAGCGGCTCATGGAGGTCAGTGCCTACGTCGGCAAGAGAGTCTTTATCCGGCGAGGCGGGAAATTCCTCGAAACGCAGTCGATATCGAGATTCCAATAGCGACCAAACCGGATGCTCGGGGGCGCGCAGGGCTTCTAGCCAATCCGCTCGCGACTGCACGTCACCGCCGGGCTGCGTCATGTCGCGCGTGGCCATGCTGGCGGAGCGATCGAAGAGGACGACCACCTCCGGTCGTTCCGTTTCATGCAGTCGACGCACGCGTTCAGGTTTGAACAACGTGAAGGCGAGAAAGGCGGCAGCGAGAAGCCGGAGCATCTCGACCACGGCCTCCGCGCGACGTCGTCCACCGCGTCGGTATTGATGCCACGAAAACATCGCCGTCACAAGAAGCAGTGCGGCGGCCAGCGTGATGCGCAAGGGCGAAAAAACGAATGTCCAGAAGCCGTTCATTCGGTTGCGCTCCTCGGCTCGCCGATGCGCGGGGTGCCGCGCATGAAGCCATTGAAATCACGCAGCGCCAGCGCGGCTTCCGTCAACAGGAACACCGCCGCCAGCACCAGAAAAGACAAGGCGGCTTCGCTGTACAGATCCTGGCGCCCGACGGGATCGCTCTGCGCATGAACGGGTACGCCGGGCAACAGGGAGCGGATATCCTCTGCCGTCAGTTCCTCGGGCAAATCCTCCTCGGCGGGCCGATTGCGAGCGACCCATCGCGCGCCATGGCGATAAATGCCGGCATGGACGCGAGGATCGCGCAGCTCCTCTGCGCCCACTGTCTCCCAGACCGTCTCGGGATCGCCGGGCAACGGGTCGCCGCAGCGGGACATGCAAATTTCGCTAATCCGCCGCGCTCCCTCTTCACGCAGACGCCAAAGCAAAGGCACCCAAATACGGCCATCGTCCCAACCAGACCACGATGGCGCGGGCAACGTCGCCAACACGTAGATGCGGCCTGCGCCGTGGTCCAGCCGCAGTAAAAGCGGTTCGCCGTCAGAGAAGACCGCCAGCGGAATCGGTTCGCGATCTTTGAAAAACACCGGAAGCCGGCGGCGTGGGACAACGGCCTCGGCGATCGGCAACGGTTGGCCGTCCGCAGCGCGTGCTAGCGGCCCCGCCAGCGATTCCCAGCGGGACACTCGGAAGGGGCGCTCGCTGTCGGCCGTCTCCACGGCACGCCACTGCCACAAGGCGGGCGGGTCCGCCGGAAGCGTTTCATCGGCGGTCTCCTCATCGGGCATTCCCAGCAATACGCCGCCACTTTGCACAAAGGCGTCCAGGGCGGCGGCAGTTGCGCCTTCGGGAGGCGCGCCCTGCCACACCACGAGGCTGGCATCGGTCAGATCGGGCGCCGCGCCATCCGTCGGCCATGGGCGGACCGCCGCCGGAGCTCCAGGCGGCGAAGGCAGCGCCGCGCGCACACGATGAAAAACCGCCTCATTCTGGGTGTGCGCCCAAACCAGCCCGACCGGTCCAAGGCCATAGACGAAGTATGCGGCATTGTCGCGCGTATTTTCGTCGGCTGGCAGTTCAATCCATCCCCACCTGACACTGTCGCCGGGAGAAGGGAGGCGCAACACGTGATCCGTCTCGGGTGTTTCCGACATCAACGGCCATAGCGTGCGTTCGCCGTTGAGCACACGGACGGCTCCCACCGGCTCGGCGCCAGCGCCCGGCCGACGCAACCGCACGAGCAGCTCATATTCGCCGGCAGGGCTCGGCAGGCGGCGCAATTCCATCGGCTGGATCGCCAAATTCTCTCCCGCACGCCCTTGGATCAGCAACAGTTTGACCCGCACCGCAGGCGCACGGGCAGACAGACGCGCAGCTATCCCCGACCAGATCGGCCCGTCGGGTCGCCAATTCGAGGCCTGGCCATCGTTCACGACCCAAATTTCGGCTCGTCCGGGGCGGTTGTTGTCCATCCACGCCAGAGCCGCTTTGAACATGGCGGGGAGGTCGGCGGCGGTATCCGACGGCCCCGTGCGCGTCAATGCCGGCAGCGCACTTAATGATGCGAATTCCATGGGTTCGGGCGAAGCGGATTCGATAAGGACTAATCGGCTCCCGCGCACGGCTTCGGGTGGCATCCGCGCCAGAAGCGCCAAGCCGTGAGCGCGGCGACTGGCGCCGAGGGTAGGATCGGTGCGCTCCATGCTGGCGGAACGATCCAGCAGAATCAACACGGCGTCGGGCGCACCGGCCAGTCCTGCGCCCAGCCGCCCGCCGATCATTGGCCGCGTCATGGCCATGGCGATCATCGCCATCGCCAGTGCGCGACACGCGAGAATCAGATAATGCCGGAGACGCGATCGGCGCATCGCGCTGCGCGTGACTTTACGAAGAAACACCATCGCGCCCCAGCGAACCGTGCGGTAGCGAAGGCGGTTGAGTAGGTGAATGAGAATCGGGACTCCGGCCGCCGACAACCCCCACAGCATCCAGGGCTGCAGAAAAATCATGGACCGCTCCCTCCGGCGCCGGCTCGCTGCCGCTGGAGCAGAAACGAAGCCAGCGCTTTTTCATAGCCCTCTTCCACCGGCGCGATGCGATAGTCGGCAGCGAACTCGCGCGCACCGCGTTTGAGGGTCTCCAGGTAGGCAGCGACCTCGCGTCGATACGCCTCCGCGATGACGGCCGGGTCGGTCACGAGTTGATCCATGCCCTCCAGATCGAGGAAGCGGATCGGCCGGTCGAACGGGAAACGAATTTCATCCTGATCGAGCACATGGAACAACGCCAGGTCGTGACGGCGAAACCGCATATGCTGAAAAGACGGCAATAAATCTTCCGGCGCTTCGAAAAAATCGGATAAAACCACGACCATCGCGCGGGCGCGAACCCGTTCGGCGGTGCGGTGCAAGGTTTCGGTGAAATTCACTCCGCCGGACGGTTCGGCCTCGGTCAGCGCATCCAGAAGGGCATTGAGATGAATCGGCGATCGGCGTGCCGGGATTTCCAGCTCGCCGCCGGCGCGCGTGAGCGTCAGGCCAACGGCGTCCCCCTGCTGAATCAACAGATAGGCCAGCGTGGCGGCCAATCGGCGCGCGAAATCGAACTTGGAGCCGGCGGGACCGGCATAGGCCATCGAGCCGCTGGCGTCGAGGACGATCATGCAGCGGAGATTCGTGTCAGCCTCAAACTCCTTCATGTAGTAACGGTCCGTCCGCGCAAGCACGCGCCAGTCGAGGTGGCGGATATCGTCGCCGGGGACGTATTTGCGGTATTCGGCGAATTCGACACTCGACCCGCGGGTGGCGCTGCGATGCACGCCGGTGACCGAGCCAAGCATCGGAAAGCGGGACAGCACGCTCAGCCGCGACAACCGCCCCAGCACACGCGCGTCGAGCAAATCCCGATGGTCTTTTCCCGGCACGGATCAATGCTCCCGGAAGTGTTCCATGAGATCGGCGATCACGCGCCGGCTGTTGACACCTTCGGATTCGGCATGGAAATTCGTCAGAATCCGGTGCGTCAACACGGGCTCCGCCACTGCCTCGACATCCTCCACCTGCGCCAGATAGCTCCCACGCAGCACGGCGTGCGCCTTCGCGCCAAGCACGAGATACTGAACCGCACGCGGCCCCGCGCCCCATTGCACCCATGATTTCACCCAGTCCGGCGCTGTGGGATCGGAAGGTCGGGAGGCCCGCACAATGCGGACGGCCATTTCATAGACATGGTCCGGCACCGGCACGCGGCGCACGACCTGCTGCAGTGCGAGAATCTCCGGCCCGCTCAATACGGGCGAAAGTCGGACCTGTGTGCCGCCGGTCGTCTCGCGGGCGATGCGAAGCTCCTCTTCAGCGGTGGGATAGTCCACATGAATCAGAAACATGAACCGGTCGAGCTGGGCCTCCGGCAACGGATAAGTGCCCTCCTGCTCAATCGGGTTCTGCGTGGCGAGAACGAAAAACGGCAGTTCGAGCGGAAAATGGTGCGAACCGGCATTGACACAGTATTCCTGCATCGCCTGCAGCAGCGCGGCCTGCGTCTTCGGCGGCGTGCGGTTGATTTCGTCGGCCAGCACGATATTCGCGAAAATCGGTCCCTTAACAAATTCGAAGGTGCGGCGCCCGGGCGTGTCGCTATCCTGCAGAATGTCGGTGCCCGTGATGTCAGACGGCATCAGGTCGGGCGTGAACTGGATGCGGCTGAATTTCAAGGAAAGCAGTTCGCTCAGCGTGTGAATAAGCAGGGTCTTGGCAAGGCCCGGCACGCCCATCAGCAGGGCGTGCCCCCGCGCGAACAGACAGATCAGCAACCGGTCAATGACGCGCTCCTGCCCAATAATTACGCGCGCTAGCTCCTGTTTGAGTCTCCCGTGTGCCTCATGCAACCGTTCAATGGCCGCCACGTCGGCTTCCGCCGTCGCAGGCGCATTCATAACCGTACCCCGATCCGTCATTGGCGTCTCTCCCCTCTGATGAGTCCGTTAACCTGCCTGCTTTGCAACCCGCCGACAACAAGAATCTGCCTTATCGCGCAGATCTCGGCCGACATTCTGGAATTTTATGTCCCTATTCAAAACACGTTATCATCGTCACTATCGCGTTTTCCGAAGACGCGGATTTGGACGGCCTCATTGTTGCGCACGAGCGCGAGGATCCGACAACCCGGTCGTAAGTCGCTCGCATGGCCTGGCGCCCATGATAACAAGGGTCCTAAATTATTCGAAGGCAGAGGAATTTTGGGGGCGGTTTCTCGCATGACCCAAATGACGGTATTCTGCGTCAACCCAATGCGTTGAACGGTGAGCGCGGGGGTATGGCCCTCCTCCTGGAGGGTGAAAAAGCTTTCTCCTCGGGCAACCACGATACCGTTCAATTGCCTAACGGTTATCCCCTCCTGTTCGTCAACGACATTGCGGGGAGAAAGACGGTAAGCCGGGCCATCCGATTCACGAGCGGAAGAATTCATTGGCGGCCTGTTGGCGGGGCCGGGCGGAGATGGCCGAGCCGGAGGCGCACTCGGAGAAACCGTTTCTCCAAACACATGCTTCGCCCCCGCCGAAAGCATGCGCGTCTCGCCGCAAGCCTCCACTTGAACGCTTCCCACGTAGACGGTAACAACCATTGCAATTCCCCGGTTTTCCGGTGGCGCCTCAGATGAGGTTTTGACCTGGCGCAGCTCAATCGCAAACCACGTGCCGAAGGCCGTTACACGACCTACCGCCGTCAGAACAACGAATCGACGTTCGCCGCGTTCAACATTGAAATCCGCGCGTCCGGCGAGCAGTTCCACCTCGCGCGCCGCTCGCCCCAACGAGCGAACGACCAGCGCGCTTTCCGGCCCCAGTTCGATTTCCGAAAAATCGCGCAAACGAAGTTTTGCCGTTTCAAGGCCGGTGCGCAGCAAACGGCCCACAGCGACCCGCCGGACCGGCGCGTCCGACACATAGACGCGCCCGGTCACTACCTCGCCGATGACATTCCGCGAGCGCACCAGCAGTGCCGCTGCGCCGAGCACCGCCGCGATAAGCCCCGCCGCCGCTAGCAATGCAATCCGCCCGTGCGGCCGGTGTGCGGGAATGCGCAGTTGGAGTCGGTCCCGCACCCGATGCTCGTCGGACGGCGAACGATGAGCGGCCTCCAGCAGCGCTTCAAAACGTAACGTCTCTTCAAAAGCGCGCGCCCATTGGGGGTCCCGTCGAATGAGTTCTGCGATCTGCTCCCGTTGCGCCGACGGCAAATCGCCGTCCAAAAATGACAGCAGGAGTTTTGCAGAAGGAACGTTCACAGGCGCTCCTCCGTCCGATCGTGTCTCAGACGACGCCGCACGCATGCGCGGAGACGAAGCCGCAAACGAAACAGCCGTTGTTTCAGATAACCCAACGATTGAGACTCTTCTACAGAAATCTGCTCCAGAGGGACCCGGCGCTCGTAACGGGCGGCGATGAGTCTTCGGTCGCGCTCCTTCAGCTCAGCGAGGCACGCTCGCAACGCTGTGAGGGCCTCCTCAAAACTGTCCTCGCCGCTCGCGTCCGCCTCCGGCGGCGCAGCGTCACAAAGCTTCTCAATATCCGCCGGATCCAACGCGAAGGGGCTGTGACGACGGCGTTCGTTCAGGGCCAGATAGCGCGCGGTTTTCAAAAACCACGACCGCGCGCCCGCGCCCGGCCGCACGCCTTTCCGATAAGCCAGCAGGAACACTTCTTGAGCCAGGTCTTCCGCCATGACAACGTCTCGAATGATCACAGAAAGATACCCATGCAACTCGCGCCAGTACGCGCGGACAAAGGCGTCAAGCGCCGAATCCCGTGCGTTCACCGCCTCCGCTCCTCGAATAGGTAATGTCATGGGCCCCGTTCAGGTTATCTATCGGATTCCAGTCCTCAGAGGCGACGCCGTTTGCTCCGCATCGTGCTGTATCTCCAACCAGGCACGTCGTTCAAGTCCTTCTTGAGAAGCGAACGGTGACGGCCGATTGTTCAAAACGGAAGGGGGTTCCTTTTCTTGCAACGAAACCTTTAATTCGAGCCGCGCCAGAGCGCCGCGCGCTTCGGCCAGCAGACGTTCCAGACGCCTCCGCTCCCACCATCGTCCTCCCGGCAAGGACGAATGCGCGCCGGCCCGTTCAACGGCCCTCAAAAAAAGCAGAAAACGATCAATCACATCTCGCATGTCCGCATCGCGTCCGTATCGCAGACGATCGGCGGTACCGGCGAGGCGACGACAGGCCTCCGCCACCCATGCCTCGTTTCGATGCTCAATGAGATATTCGAGCGGCATGGGATCAGGAAGCGTTGGGGGCCATTTTTCAGGCGCATTCCCCCGTCGGAGGGTCAGGGCCTCGCGAAGCGAGTTCACATCGGCGACGGTGGCTGGAACAAACTCGCCCTGGCGGCCGCGAAGCGAGGCGAGCCATAATTCCCATTCGATTTCCACCTCACGCCACGGCGAGCCGGGCGCGATACGGTCCCCCAGCCAAGCGGCATCTTCCGTGATGCCCGCGGCCCACCGCTGCGTCAGACCGGCGAAAATCTCGTCGAAATCGCGTCGCGCCCGCAGCCAGGCCACCGCCACAGCGGCATAGGCCTTTTCCACGCCATCACCCGGTGTCATTGAACGGGCCATCAGCAGGCGATTGAACGGAAGATATCGGCCTTTCTCCGAAGCCTCTTGCACATCTCGACGCGCCTTGGCGCGCAACTTCGGCAAGACATGGCGGGCGATACCGTCCGACCACCAGGCGGGCACGACCGCCGGCCGATTCCGTCGCTCCACCGCCGACTGCCGAGACTGAGGGTGACGGGAGAGCAGCAGAAACGCGAGGGCGTCGAGCACCTCCTGCGGATCCGCAACGCCCGGATTGACAACATGAACCCGTTGCGTCCACCCGCCAGATTCCTCGCCTTGTGAGAAAGCGATCGTGGCGGACGTTTGTTGCACGTCATCCCGCAGGACAATGCGCAGCGGCGCCCCGTGTTCGACCGGCAGCGCGCGACCTGTAAACCGCGCGAGGCGATCGGCAAATTCCTCGACCCAGATCAATACCCCTATCAATTCATCGGGACGTGGACCAACAGCGATGAATCGCTGGGTGTGGCTTAGCATCGCGCGGGCAACAGGAGTGGGTGAGGAGGCGGCCCCCTCGTCTTCGGCTTTGCCCCAACAAGCGACTTCCGCTATGATGAAAAACATGACGATCTGGCAGATGGGCCGGTGAAGATTCATTTTTCCCCGGACAATTCCAGAACCTCGCGCATCGAATACAGGCCCGGCGCACGGCCCACGATCCACCGTGCGGCACGCAGAGCCCCTCGCGCGAACGCCTCGCGGCTTGTTGCGCGGTGCGAAATCTCGATGGTCTCCCCCTCGCCCGCAAACATCACGGTGTGGTCGCCGAATATATCGCCGCCGCGCACGGCGTGAAACCCGATCTGACGCGTCGGGCGCTCACCGGTGACGCCAGCCCGTCCGTGGGCCGCCGTCTCGTCCAGGTTCCACCCATAACCGGCGGCCGCGGCCTGCCCCAGCGCCAATGCCGTTCCGCTCGGAGCGTCCTTTTTTCGCCGGTGATGACGCTCGACGATCTCGATGTCATATCCACGATCCCGCAGCACACGCGCCGTTCGCTCCACCAGTTCCAGCAATACGTTGATGCCGAGGCTCATGTTGGGAGCCCACACGATCGGAATCTCGTGCGCGGCGGCCTCCACGGCCGCGCGCTCTTCGGGCGTGAGGCCGGTCGTGCCAATCACCATCGCGCGCCGCCACACCGCGCAGCGCGGAGCATTGCCGGCCGTGCCGTGCGGACCGCTGAAATCAATGACGACATCGGCGTTAGGCGCAACCGCAGCCAAATCGGTGGTGATCGGAACGCTGATGTCCGCAACCCCTGCGGCGCATCCGGCGTCTTGCCCGCGTTCCGGCGCATCCCACAGGTCCACGGCGCCCACCAGACGGAGATCAGGCTCCACTCTCCGCGCCAGACATTGAATCAGCGTCTTCCCCATGCGCCCCGCGGCGCCCACGATGACCACGTTGATCGGCATAGCCGGTCTCCTTTGTTCGTTCGGCACGGAATGCCCCGAGAGAGAACGGCCCTCAGGTGTGGATCTTCCCCAACCCCAAGCTCCGTAGCGTTGACGCCAGACGCTCACGATGATCCGGAGCCATCTCGCACAAAGGTAAACGGTAAGATTCCTCGATTCGCCCCATCATGGCCAACGCCGCCTTTACGGGCTGCGGATTGGTTTCCACAAACAGATCCCGGAACAAAGGATACAGACGGCGATGAAGCGTCTGAGCGTCGCCCCATCGTCCTGAGCGCGCCGCGCGCACCATATCCCCCACAGCCCGTGGCACCACATTCGACGCTACGCTGATCACGCCGACCGCTCCTACCGCCATCATCGGCAGCGTCAGCGCATCATCGCCCGAAAGCACCTCGATCGCACAGCCGTCCAGAATGCGGCTTACGCGATCCACATTGCCGCTCGCTTCCTTGATCGCGACAATTCGAGGATGCCGCGCCAGCGTCGCCACGGTTTCGACGGCGATTTCGCAGGCCGTCCGTCCTGGCACATTGTAAAGAATGACCGGCAAACCGATATCCGCGATCGTGGAAAAATGCTTTATCAAACCGGTCTGGGTCGGCCTGTTGTAGTAGGGTGTGACCTGAAGCGTGGCCTGAGCGCCGACCTCTTTCGCCCGGCGCGTCAGCTCGAGCGCCTCCGCAGTGGAGTTGCCACCCGTGCCGGCGATGACCGGCACGCGACCGCGCGCCGCCGCAACGGTCTCGGCGACAACGCGGATATGTTCATCATAATCGAGCGTGGGCGACTCGCCTGTAGTCCCGACCGGCACCAACCCGTCTATCCCCTCCTCGATTTGGAACTCGACCAGGTCGCGCAACCTTGGCAAATCTAGCTTTCCGTCTCGTGTGAACGGCGTCACAAGCGCCGTATAGGCCCCAATAAACATGCAATTCCTTCTGCCGGATTTTTTCCGGCGCTGATATGGCTCCATCTTCGCAAAAACGCGCTGAAATGCAAGGGCTCATCCGTTACGGTGGCGAGGGACAAGAGACCAAAATCATACGGTGTTCGACGTCATCCCCCCGTATTGCGTCGTGATGTTAGGAATGGAGGTGCTCCGTCCCCTTTAAACCGCCCTTTAAACCGTTAAAGGGACATAAGGGACAGGGATTAACCAGGAAATGGTTCATACGAACGGGCTAAAGCTCCGTGTCGTAACTCAATCCATTTCCAAGCCTTGGAAAGATTTCAGGCACCCTCTTCCAAGGCTTGGAAAACCCGCCGCATTCTCTGTCACTTTTTGCTTTTTGGTTCCCGGAGGGCCGGACGCGCAGACCGGGAGGGCTACTGCACTTTCATGAAGGAGGGCATGACCGTTGGCCGAACCACCAGCTCGACTATCCATTGCCTGTCCCCATTATACATGTCCTCATGACCCGCCCATACCTGCCGATTACACTCCACAACTCTTTGTCCGTCCTCTGTGCAACGCCGGAACCGATAAGCCCATGGCCGTGGCTAAAAACTATCGAGCACGGCTTTGATCTTTCGGCGCACGGACGAACAGCGAAAAAATGATCGCGGCCATGGTCCCTAATAATCCGATGATGGACAACCCGGCACCGGGGATTGCAACCCATTCCAGCATCTTTTTGGCCGCCGAGGTGCTGCCCAGCCGGGGCGCCCATTCGGCGGCGAGCAGCCAGAAGATCGGATAGACCAAAGAACCCACGCCGAAAGCCAGGCCGCTCAGATCCGCCCACCGGCCTTTCGGAACCAGAACAATCAACGCCAGAATCGAGGCGAGTGCCGCCGTGCCGATGCCGCCGCCGTGCAGATGAGCGCGTTGGACATAATTCCAGGACTTGGCTAGGACCTGAGCGCGAAGCTCCTCCTTGCCCTCATACACGGATGCAGGCGCGTTTTCAGCCCGTCTCTTCAAATGTGCTTTCCATGCGTCCTCGAGGCCCCCCATGGCCCCTCCGATGGCAAAGCCGAAGAATATGGCCAACAGGGAAAAAAACAGGCCCAATTTGAGAAACCATGAGATGGTGCGCATATCTCAACCTCCGCCAAATGTGCGCTCGGCATATGTGAGGTAATATAGCCCCATTTTCACCCCGCGCAAACCACCGCGCTTGAAGCGATGGCATCCGATGAACGCCGGAGAAGTACATTATATGGTCGGGCGTGGCGCGTGGGGCAGAGACGGCAAAGGGATGCAGTCTTGTCGCCGTCCCGCCGGATTTACGGGCCGCTGGAGATCGAACTGAACAACCGCGTCATCAGCGATCGCGCGGGCCCCATCGTGTAGGCCGCCTTGTTTCTCGTCGGCGAAAAAGATGGTTCCGCCTCGCAACCGGCTCAGACCCTCACATTTCACGGCTTCACATCGCCAACTTGGCGAGTTAGCGTGAAAAATCAGCGCGCCGGCCCGCGCTTCGCCAGCTCCCTCCGATAGCCCCCCAGGTCCCGCTCGGAAAAACAACAAAACGTCACCGCGGGCGCGTCCGGGCGCCCCGCGAGAAACGCGGCGACGGTCTCGATCGCGACGCGCGCGGCCGCCTCGATGGGATAGCCGTACACGCCCGTGCTGATGCAGGGAAATGCGATGCTCTTCAAACCCCGCTCCGCGGCGATGTCCAGGCTCCGCCGATAGCAGCGCGCCAGCAACTCGGCCTCGCCCGCGCCACCGCCGCGCAGCGTGCGGTTGGCGGCGTTGACGATCGCATCCGCCTTCAACGGCGTGATATCCGCCTGGATCGCTTGCATTCGTGAAACTCTCCGCCGCGCGTGAACAGCGTGTAAATCAGCGGCAGCACGCTCAGCGTGAGGAATCCGGCGACCAAAACGCCGGCCACGGAAGCCAGACCGATGCCGGCGCGGTTTTCCGAGCCGATGCCGCGCCCCAGCGCCATCGGCA
>CALLML010000058.1 GCA_938005705.1 uncultured bacterium | reverse complement strand
TTACATCAACATCAATATATTTCTGATATCCGCGAAAAATATTGCCAACACATTTCGCCTTTTTGAATCCGCGATTCGCGAGTTTTCCGGATTTTTTGAAGATTTTCGGTTTGATCCAGCCTCGAAACTGTAGAAGATGGGTTTGAAGCTTTTGATAAAGTGCTTACCACGGGGCGTGATCGGCGCGCTGATCTTGCGGGCGCCGCCGGCGGCCGAAAGGCTTCAGACCCGTTTCTATCCCATAAGTGGTTTCGGCGTCTTGTATCCCATGCCACCCCGTCCGTGGTGCGGGATGGCGAGTCCGCCCTCATCGCCCTTATTCAGGCGTCCGTGAATGCACGCAAACGGACCCGTGGTTCAGGAAGTGGCGCGGGGACAGTGAATTTGAGGCGAGAAGCGCGGTAGCGGAAAATAGGGATCCGTTCTCACCTTCGCGTGATTGAACTCCAATTCCCGCGGCCAGTGGCGGCGACTACAGTCTTGTGTCTCCCCTTTTTTCCTCCGCTATCTTAGCGTCTCCGCGGTGAAACACTCTTGCACGAGTATTTTTGTCCCTTTGCCCTTCGGCCTACTGCTCTCACACCGGCGAAAGTGGCGAACGTTCGCCTGTTTTCGCCACTGTTGCTCCACGTCCGTCAATCGCGATCAGACGGGTGGCGTTCATCGCCGACCTCCGCCTGGAGCTGGTGCAAAAGATCCCGCAGTTCTCGAAAGACGCCGGCGCATTCCGGCTCATGGGCGATATTGCGCATCTCATGCGGGTCGCGTTCGAGGTCGAACAACTCCCATTCAGGCTCAAAATCGAGCGGCGGCCCCACCTGGCGGCCGGCGCAGAGGGGCTCATCCGTGCCCGGTTGACCGCACCCGTCGTAATAGTAATAGATGAGCTTATAGGCGTGCGTCCGGATGCCATAATGGGCCGCTACGTTGTGATGCGCCCGGTTCATCCAGTAACGGTAATAAAACGCTTCGCGCCAATCCGGCGGCGTACTGCCGCGCAAGAGCGGACGAAAACTCCGTCCTTGCATTTCCCTCGGCACACCGACTCCTGCCAAATCGAGGAACAACGGCGCGAAATCCACATTGAGAACGATATCGCGATTGATGCGGCCCGGCGCGATCTCGCGCGGATAACGCATAATCAGCGGCATTCGCAGGGATTCCTCATACATGAACCGCTTGTCGTACCAGCCGTGATCGCCCAGGAAAAAGCCTTGATCGGAGGTGTAGACGAC
Organism: uncultured bacterium; assembly: GCA_938005705.1. Taxonomy (GTDB): domain Bacteria; phylum Verrucomicrobiota; class Kiritimatiellia; order PWTM01; family PWTM01; genus CALLML01. The sequence continues at coordinate 26,354 of CALLML010000058.1, read as the reverse complement.
CAGGGTGTCTTCGGTCAGTCCTTTCGCGTCGAGATAGTCCAGAAGCCGGCCCACATTATCATCCACACTCTGCACGGTGCGCAGATAGTCTTTGATATAGCGCTGATACGCCCAACGCCGTAGTTCCGATTCGGGCATCTCAAGAGGCATTTCACATTTGAGGTCAGTGGAATCCATGTGTACCCCTACGCGCATTGCGGCGGCGGCAGCAGCCTTGGCGCGATGTTCGTAGGTGTCTTGCAGCGTCTCCGGCTCGGGAATCTCTTCGTGGAGAAATAATCCCGCATGCTTCTCATCTGAATACCACGGGCGGTGCGGCGCCTTGTGATGGCAGAGAAGACAGAACGGGCGGTCAGGATCCCGCTGTTCCATCCAATCGAGGCACATATCGGTGATAATATCCGTCGCATAGCCGCGCACGGTTCGTTTCACGCCGCCATTCGGACCGGGAAAGATGAACGTGGGATTATGGTAAAACCCTTGGCCAGGCAGCACGGCCCAGTCGTCAAAACCTGTGGGACAATGGCGTGGCCCCTCGCCGAGATGCCACTTGCCGAAGATCGCCGTCTGGTAACCCGCGAGTTGCAACAGTTTGGGGAAAGTCGTCAGCGTGTTGTTCATCACGGTCGCCAGCGTCGTGACGCCGTTGATGTGGTTGTAGGTGCCCGTCAGGATCGCAGCGCGGCTGGGCGTGCAGATGGAATTCGTGCAGAAGCAGTTGTCGAACCGCATGCCGCCGGATGCGATTCGATCCATGTGCGGCGTCCGATTGATGCGGCTGCCGTAACAACTCATCGCGTGAGCGGCGTGATCATCGGTCATGATGAACAAAATGTTGGGCGGACGATGGCTCATAGGGACCCTCTCTTGCTTCTCACTCCTCAAAGAATTTGGATTTGGACATTGGTGAATGCCAACATGTACGGACCGGTACGCTCGAAATCCGGTCGGTCTTGTTTGCCGATCATATATCTGCGTTTTACATCTTTCGCAGTTGTTTGATCCACGCTCATCCGCGTTATCCGTGGTTGAATCCTTTCATTTGCTCTTTATCAAAATCAACAGCTTTTCTCCGGATACCCTTTTCCAGCCCGCGCGGCAGTCCGGCAAGAGCTGCGCCCGTCAGGCACGGCGGAGACGGAGCTGGTGAAAATGCCAAACGATTTCCTCGTCAAAACAACGAGGATTCGGATAGAAAGGCGCATCCGGTCGGCCGAACCGCTCGATGCCACGGTTTGTCCGGCCTATGGAAAGTGCATCCGCCAGCAAACGAAGAAACGACCCCATCTCTTCCTCATCGTCATAACGGATAGGACGCCTGTTCAATTGTCTCACCTGACCCTCCGCAACCGACCATTCCACGCGTAGAGGGTCTGTCGAGAAAAAACAATCCAGTCGGAATTGCAGGTATTCCTCCATGCGGCGAATAGGCCGTATCGGCTCGATGCGACGAATCGCCCCGTATTTGCCGGTCCATGCCCCTCCGGACGACAGGTCCGCCGCTGCCGGTCGTTCCTCACGACGCACGATACGCCCTGCCGCCGCAAACACGCACGAGCTCAGCGGAGCGGCGCGTTCTCGCCCGTAGATATCCGCCCACGTCATTATCCCCCCCTCGATTCGAAGCGCGGCAACGCCGAAAGAGGCCGGCAACCGGATCAAATCTGATTCCGCTACGATTTCCGTCGGGAACCCTCGTGCCGCCAGTGCGTCTTGAAAAGCCTGGGCGTTATCCTGATCGAGCCGACGCGCGACAATACCGAACAGCTCGCGCTGCATTTGCGCGCAATCGCCTCGGGCCACCTGCGGCGCGGCAATGGAGGCTTCCTCCATATCCGCGCGCGAAATGACGGTATCCAAATCTCGTTGCAACAGCGCGAAGAGCATGGCGTACTGGGTTTTTATCTTCCATAGCAGGAGTTACGCGGTGGGACAAGCGCCGTCGCGAGTCAATGGCGCTGCGGGGGATGAGCGGCAAATAAAGGCGTTGACGAAAAGGGGCGAAAATCGTTTAACGCCCCCGCACCATTCGCCGGTTTTCCCCGCTTCTCCTGAAAAAAATACGAACTTTTCAACCCTTGGGCCTTAACGCGGTTATGGGTTGCAGAAGATGGGGCCCGTATACACTTCGAATACAATCCCTCGCTCTTCGGCAATTCGCGGACGGCATGGAAGCCGTCCCTCCAATTCCATCGCGGACCATTAGAGGGTCGGGTTCCACCTCGACCATAAGGACTGTCTTCTTCGTATTTTTGATTGCGCCGACGCCCATCTTGTCTGATAGTCATGGGCGGCATGTGTCAACAACCCGTGAGAAATTGGAGAGCACGCCGGATGTGCCACCGGCCAGGAACAATCCTTGACTGAAATGAAATACGAGGAAATTTGCAGCATCATTCCCCACCGGTATCCATTTTTGCTGGTGGATCGCATCATTGAGAATGACGGCCGCGAGTGGATCGTCGGAATTAAGAACCTGACCGCCAATGAGTTCTTTTTCCAAGGCCATTTTCCCGGAAATCCCATCATGCCGGGCGTCCTGCAGCTTGAGGCCATGGCGCAGGTGGGCGGCGTGCTGATGAACCGTCTTCTGAAAATGGAGGGGCAGCTGGCGTTTTTCTTGGCCGTGGACAACGCCCGATTTCGACGCGTCTGCGTTCCGGGCGACCAGTTGCGCATTGAAGTGCGTCTGATTCGTTTTCGCCTGGGCATGGCGCGGATGCACGGCCGTGTGTTGTGCGAAGGCGAACTTGCCAGCGAGGCCGACTTAATGTTCGGCTACGCGCGAGACAACGGCAAACAGCCCGTTACATGACGGACATCCATCCGACGGCGGTGATCGCACGCGGCGCCGAGATCAGCGACGACGCCGTTATCGGTCCTTATTGCGTAATCGGGGAGCATGTGCGCATAGGACCGGCCGCTCGGCTGCATGCGCATGTGGTGATCTCCGGCCGCGTTGAAATTGGCGCGCGTTGCGAACTTTTTCCTTTTGCCGCCGTCGGAGGGCGTTCACAGGACCTCAAATGCCGCGGCGGAGAATCCCCTATCTCGATTGGGGAAGGGACGGTCCTTCGCGAATACGTCACCATTAACGGCGCGACTGACGAATCCGGCGCGACGATCGTCGGCGCGCGCTGCTTGTTGATGGCGGGGGCGCACGTTGCGCACGACTGCCGTGTCGGAAATGAGGTGGTCATGGCCAACTCCAGCGCGCTCGCCGGCCATGTTGTGGTCGAGGATCAGGCAATTCTGGGGGGGCTTTGCGGCGTTCATCAGTTCACCCGTCTCGGACGGCTTTGCATCATCGGCGCGTGTTCCAAGGTGACAAAGGACGTTCCCCCTTTTATGATGGCGGACGGGCACCCGCTGAGAATTGTGGGCATCAACCGCGTGGGCCTTCAGCGGCATGGCGTGCCGGCGGAGACGCGACAGCGGTTGAAACAAGCCTTTCGCCTGTTGTATCGCGAAGGACTTTCCCGTCGGCGGGCGCTGGAACGTATCGAAGCGGAGATTCCGCGGACGCCGGAAATCGAACATTTAATTACTTTCTGCCAGGCGTCGCAACGGGGCGTGGTGTGAATCGGAGGCGTGGAAAAATCCAGACGCTGGTGTTGATTCTGGCTTTCGCTGCCACGGGAGCGCTGAGCAGCGGGGCACAGACCTCCGCACCCGTGACGGTCAACTTCGCGTTCGACAACGCCGACATCCGCCTGATGATCCGGCTGGTCGGCGAAATCACGGGCCGTCGTTTTATCCTGGACGAACGGGTAGCCGGTCAAGTGACCGTGATGGCACCGGCGCCGTTGCCCGTGGACCAGGTGTATCCGCTTTTTCTCTCCGTGCTAGAGGCGCGTGGCTTTACGGTGGTGGAGCGCGATAACGCTTGTTTCGTCGTCCCTCTCCCGGAACGCCCCGCGGTCGTGCCGCCCGTGTACAGGTCCGGCGAGGTCGGCGGCGACGGCTGGGTGACCCGCCTGTTCCGGCTTGAACACGTGGATGCCGTCGAGGCTGCGCGCAGCATCGAATCGCTGGTGCGCGGCGCCAAAACCGGCGGGCTCGCTGTCTTCGCGCCTTCGAATCATCTGATTGTCACCGACACGGCGGCCAATATTCGTCGCATAGCGGCGGTGCTGGCGGAATTGGACCGGCCCGGCGCCGGTCGCACCATCGAGGTGGTGCCGTTGCAGCATGCCTCCGCCGACGAGATCGCCGCCCAGGTCATGGTGGCGATGACCGGCTCTGAGCGTGCCGGCGCGCGCGTAAGCCGTCACCTCCGACAAGTCGCCGAAGGCGCTGCGGCCGCGCCGGCCGACCTGTTGGTCGTACCGGCCGCTCATGCGAACAGCCTTGTGCTTGTGGGTTCGCCGGTAGCCCTGGCGGAAATGAAGCGGATCATCGGGCTGCTAGATATTGAGTCGCCGTCCGGTGGCGGGCGGCTCAACGCCATCTTTCTTAAATACCTGGCAGCGGACGACGCCGCAAAAAGTCTGAACGCCGTGCTGGCCAAAACCACGGATAAGGACGCGCGGCAACGGATCGCCATCGAGGCCAGTGTCCCCAACAACGCCTTGCTCATCGAGGCGTCGCCCCGCGATTTTCAATGGCTTCGGGACCTCGTGGAGACTCTGGACCGACCGCCGCAACAAGTCATGATCGAGATTGTCATCGCAGAAGTGACACTCGGCTCACAGCTCGATCTTGGCGTGCAGTGGAGCACGATCGAACTGCCGCGGGAAGGCGCCACGACTGTCGTCGGACGAAGCCGGCCGGGCGAAACGGATACACTGATGGAGCTCATAACGAAAGGCGTTTTCCCGCAGGGTCTCGCGGTTGGTGTTGCGCGCGGGCTCGACGCGTCCGGACGGCCGCGCGTACCGTTTCTGTTGGAAGCGTTGCGGCAGAATCGCGATGTGCGTATTTTGTCGAATGTCCCGCTCTGGGCCCAGAACAATCGCGAGGCCAGTGTCAGCGTCGTGGATAATATTCCGCTGTTGCGTTCGACGATCGAGGGCGGATCGGGCACTTCGCGCGACGTGATTCAAAACATTGATCGTGTGGATGTCGGCATCAAGTTGCGCGTCACGCCGCATGTCAATCCTGACCGTCAGATCACGATTCAGCTCAATCCGAGCATTGAGGCCGTCATTGATCCGGGACCGGCCGACACACCTTTCGCACCGACAATCGCCAAACGCGAGCTGCAGACGACGGTCACCGTGCCCGACGGCGCAACGGTCGTCCTGGGCGGGCTGATCCGCCAGGACCGCATCCAACGCGTAGCGCGTGTGCCGGTACTCGGAGACATCCCGCTGCTGGGCCATCTTTTTCGCTACACCTCGGATCGCACGCAGCGCAACAATCTGTTGATCTTTGTCACGCCGCGGGTCGTGACGGAAGAGAATCGCGCGGAGGCGGTGCGTCACGACCTCGAACATAGAGCCCACGTGAGTCCCCTGACGGGGACGACAGACCCGCGCTCGGAGTGAGCGATGCGTCTCGGCGATATCCTCGCGCGCAAAGGCCGGGCGGATGCGGCCGCCATCGAGGCCGCACTGGAACGCCATGCCGGCGAAGGCCGTCGAATCGGCGAGATTCTTGTGGCCGAGCGCCTGGTTTCCGAAAAGGACGTGCTGGAGGCACTGGCGGAGCAGTGGTCGCTTCCCTGGCTGTCCGCCATTCCGGAGGAGGCCCTTGATCCGTCGCTGGTCGCGCAACTACCGGTGGAATGGGCGCGCCGCCACAGCATATTGCCGGCACATGTGAACGGGCGACCTTCCGCGGTGATAGACGACCCCGCCCGGATCGCCGAGCTGGAACAACTCTCGTTGATTCTCGGGGCGTCAGTCGAACCCGTCCTCGCGCCCCGTGCCGAGATTCAGCGCGCCATTGATCGCGTGTATGCCCAGCGAAGCGAGTCCGCGGGAGACCTCATCCGCGAGATCACCGCGGCGGCGCCGCGTGAGGCGGTTTCACCGGCCGCATCGCCGGCGGAGGACCTGTTGCGCGACGCGGAGGGCGCGCCCGTCACGCGACTGGTCAATCAGATTCTGCTTGATGCCGCTCGCACGAATGCGTCGGACGTGCATCTCGAGCCCTTTGAAAACCACCTGCGCATCCGCTTCCGGATGGATGGCCGGCTCTATGACCGGCCCTCCCCGCCAAAACATCTGGAGGCGGCTCTGACCTCGCGGTTGAAGGTTATGGCGCGTCTGGACATCGCCGAGAAACGACTGCCGCAAGACGGCAGCGCGCGCGTCCGCATCGGCGACCGCGAGCTGGACATTCGGGTCTCGACGGTGCCCGTGGCTGAAGGGGAGCGCATTGTGCTCCGACTGTTGCGACGGGAATCCGCCGCCCACTCGCTCGAAGAACTGGGCCTGCGCCATCAGGCGGCTGCGGCCTTCCGCCGTCTGTTGGCCCTTCCGCAAGGCATGGTGCTCGTCACCGGCCCCACCGGCAGCGGCAAAACGACCACCCTTTATGCCGCACTGCGGGAGCTCGACACGGATCGGCTGAATGTGATGACCATTGAGGACCCGATCGAGTATCAACTGCCCAGCATCAGCCAGATTCAGGTCAATCCCCGGATCGAGCTGACGTTCGCGCGATGTCTGCGCCACGTCCTGCGGCAGGATCCCGACGTGATTCTCGTGGGCGAGACGCGCGACCTCGAAACCGCCGAGATTGCCGTCCGTGCGGCGCTGACGGGCCACCTCGTCTTCACCACGTTGCACACCAACGACGCCCCTTCGGCACCCCAGCGGCTTATGGATATGGGCGTGCCCCCCTACCTGCTCGCGGATGCTCTCTGCGGGGTGCTGGCCCAACGGCTCGTTCGCCGGCTCTGTCTCTATTGCCGCGAGGAGGCCGTCATCTCGGAAGCGGAGGCCGCGCCCTGGGGTCCGTGCGCGGAATCCCTGGCGGGTCAACGTCATTTCCGCGCGCGCGGTTGCGAGCGGTGCCTCGAGGGCTATGCGGGGCGAACCGGTATTTTCGAACTGCTCCTCATTAACACCGAGGCAGCTGAATGTATTCGGGCCGGCGCTCGTCGCGACGCCCTGCGCGCCGCCGCGAAAGCGGCTGGTGCGCGATCCCTAATGGAGGATGGCCTTGTACGCGTGCGGGAAGGCGAAACGAGTCTTGCGGAGCTGGCGCGTGTGATCGGCGTGGCATGAAGACATTCGAGTATATCGGTTTTAGGACCGAAGACGGTCGCCGCGTGCGCGGTTGGATTGAGGCCGACACTTTAAAGGTGGCACGTGAACGGCTCACTGAACAGGGGATTTTGCCTGAAGAGGTCCATCCGGCCGAGGCCGTGCTCGCGGCCGGCCAACGCGCGTGCGGATTGGCCCGTCTTTCCATCCGCGCCGTGATATTTCGTGAACTCGCGGCTCTCCTAGGTGCCGGTCTGCCCGTCGTACGGGCGCTGGAGGTTCTCATCGAATCGCCCGAATGGATTTCCGCCCGCAGCGGGCTGTCTGCGGTACGCGACCACATCCGCGAGGGCGCCAGCCTCTCCGCCGCGCTCGAGGCCGTTGGCCACGCCGGCGCATTTGAGATCGCCGCGCTGCGCGCCGGCGAACGTGCCGGCGCACTCAGAGACGCCCTGGGGCGGACCGCCGACTACCTGGAACAACAGAGCCGCATCAGAGACCGAATCGTGTCCGCCCTCATTTATCCAGCGGTGGTGCTGATTTTGACGACTCTCATCGCCATTGGCATGCTCGGCTTTTTGCTGCCGACCCTTGCGCGGCTATGGGAGGATTCCGATATCCCGTTGCCTGCATTCACGCGGGCGGTCATGGCGTCCGGCCGAACGGCGCGCTGGCTACTGCCGATGGTCGTCATGGGCGCGATGGTGGCCTTCAGTGTCTTGCGCCGCGCGGCGAAACGCTCAACGGCCTGGGCTATACGACTGGACCGCCTTCGCTATCGGCTGCCAATTTTGGGCGGATTATATCGTTTGCTTGTCGCCTTTCGCTTTGCGCGGGCCTTGGCCATGTTGCTGCGCGGTGGGGTACCGATGGTCGAGGCTCTGCCCCTCGCCGGACGCGCCACCGGCAGTCCATGGGCCGCGCAGGGCGTGGAAAAGGCGGATGAGGAAGTGCGTCACGGAAGGGCGCCGGCCGACGCGCTTCGCGCGGTCGAGCCGCTGCGCGAGGCGATCCCGAACTGGGTGCGAGCCGGCGAAGCCGGTGGAAACCTCTGCGATCTGCTCGAGGTGGCTGCTGAGCGCCGGCAATTCGCTTGGGAGCGGCGGATGGGAAGGGCCATAGCGCTCTTGGAGCCGGCGCTGATCGTTGTGCTCGGCGCGTTGGTCCTGATGGTCACGCTGGCGATCGTCCTGCCGATTCTCGTTCTCCCCCGCCGCATCGGATGAAATTCAGTCGGCGCGGCGAAAGGCTGCCCGCCCCTGCTACGTGCAAAACGGGAAACAGAATAAAACAGGAGGCGAAATAGAACCCTGAGGGATAGATAAACCGACAATCATGATCCGATAGAGAGTGAGTCTCTCATGGATTTTCCAAGGCTTGGAAAAATCATCGCCGTTTTTTTCCAAGCCTTGGAAAACACGCACAACACGTCTCCTTCGATTTCCACTCCCTTTTCGCTCTCTGGCCGGCCGTCCATTGCGCGGAGCGCATATCGGATGGCTAGTTTGATGCCGAAGGCGCGTTTTATCCGCCGATTCGAATGGTTTTCTCTAGCCGGATATCCGTCGAGGATGCGCCCACCATCAGCTTGAAATCGCCGGGTTCGAGAACAGGCTTCATCTGCTCATCGAGATACGCAAAATCATCCCAGCCGAGCGTAAATGAGACCTTTTGGGTTTCGCCCGGCACCAGCGAAATACGCTGGAAACGCTTCAGTTCCCTGATCGGACGCGTGATGCGGCTGTAACAATCGCGAAGATATAGCTGGACGACCTCATCACCCGCCCGCGATCCCGTGTTCTTCACCGCGCAAGTCACTCGTACCTTGAGGGCCTTGCCTGATCCCTGTTTGCGCACATTCAGGCCAGAGTACTCGAATGTCGTATAGCTGAGCCCAAAGCCGAACTCGAACTCCTCCAGTTTACCGCGGCAATCGCAATAGTCCGCCACGCGGCCATGGGGACGGGGATTGTAGTAAAGCGGCAGCTGTCCTGTGTATTTGGGAAATGTCAGCGGAAGCCGGCCGGCGGGGTTATAATCGCCAAAAAGGATTTTTGCGATGGCATTGCCGCACTCGGCGCCCGCATACCACGCCTCCAACACCCCGCGCACGCGATTAATCCAGCGCCGCATAGTCACCGCACTCCCATTTTGCAGAACGACCACCACATTGGGATTGGCGTGGACGACCTCGAGAATCAGGTCCTCTTGCACGCCCGGCAGGTCGAGATTGCAACGGTCATGGCGTTCGCCTTCGGTGGTCTCCGGCTGCCCAATGACCTTGTCGCTCGAGTTTCCCATGAACAGGATCGCTACGTCCGAGCCAGCGGCGATCCGCGCGGCTTCTTCAAAGCCGCTGCGATCCGAATCGACGAGACGACATCCTTCGGCATATTGGATTTCCACACCTTCCGGTGCGCGCGCCCGCAATCCTTCCAGCGGCGTAACGGCTCGAGCGTTTTCGCATGTGTATCCGCCGAGGCGCGCTTTTGTAGCGCTCGGCCCGATCACTGCGATACGTCGTACGGTGGGCAAAAGCGGAAGAATTCCGTCATTTTTGAGCAGCACCATGCTTTGGAGAGCCGCCTCGAGCGCCACGGCGCGGTGGGCAGGCGTCTGCGTGATCTCCGCCGCAGTGTTTTCGTCCACATACGGGTTTTCGAAAAGTCCCAGCAGAAACTTGATCCGCAGCACGCGGGCGACACTCTCATCCAGAAATCGCTGCTTGACCTTGCCGGCACGCACGAGGCGTGGCAACCATTCGAGATAGCACAACCGCGGGTCCGGTGGCGGCCAACTCAAATCGGTGTCCAATCCCGCCTCGATGCACCATTGCACGGACTGGGCATAGCTGTCGGCCTGCGAATGAACAGCAAAATTTTTCTGCACGTCCGTATTATCCGGCACAATAAACCCCTTGAACCCCCACTCTTGGCGGACGATGTCATGCATGAGCCAGCGATTGTTACTGCAGGGAATGCCATCCAGAGCGGTGTGGGCGACCATCATGGAGTGGGTTCCGGCTTCCTCGACGGCCGCTCGGAAGGCCGGAAAATAAATCTCACGGAGAAGGCGCTCTGAAAAATGGACCGGGTGACTGTCGCGTCCGCCATCGCCGACAAAATTGGCGACGAAGTGTTTAGGCGTGGCGACGACGCCATGGCTTTGAAGCGTGCGTATGAACGCAACGCCCATCCGGGAGACGAGATGCGGGTCTTCGCCGTAGGTCTCTTCTACGCGCCCACACCGCGGATCTCGGCCGAGGTTAAGGGTTGGCGAAAAGCACTGGTTCAGCCCACGCGCCCGCGTCTCCTGGCCGATGACATGGACGACCCGCTCCATCAGAGCGGGATTCCATGTCGCCGCCAAGGCGATGGACTGAGGAAACATGGTTGAACCATTGGCCTTGCAGCCATGCACGCATTCATCCTGAATCAGAACCGGGATGCCGAGGCGTGTTTCTTCACGTGCATAGCGTTGAATCTCATTCGCAATCCGTGGACCGCGCTCCGGTGGAGCATGTCGCACGGCGACGCCGATCTGACCAATCCCTTGGTCAATAAGTTTTTTCGCATTGGTGATGACTAATTCATCGCTGTAGTTCGGTTCATGCAACTGGCTGACCGGGCAGGTCGAAACGAGCTGACCGGCTTTTTCTTCGAGCGTCATCCGCTTCAGAAGATCGGCGACGCGCCGGTCAATCGGCAATTTCGGATTTTTATAAGGTGGAACAGCGTTACGTTTCATGGCTCCATTTTCTCCATGTGGTCCGGGGGCAGTCCCCACAACGATACAGGAACTTCGGAGATTGTTCGAACAGTCCAATCAGCGCCTGGCAGCGGGTGTTCCCGCGCAATCCCCACCGCGAACATCCCGGCGGCTTTTGCCGCTTCAATGCCGGAGGCGGCGTCTTCGATCACGACGCAGCAAGCGGGAGCCACCTTGAGCAGGTGCGCGGCATTGAGAAAAATATCCGGTGCGGGTTTAGCGCGCTGAAACCCGTATCCATCCACAATCGCCTCAAATAGAGCCGCAATGCCGAGCCGGTCCAGCACGGTACGCGCGTTTTTGCTCGAGGACCCCACCGCCATCCGGATCCGGCCCCTTTTCAACGCCGCAAGCAGTGGCCGCACCCCAGGCAACAAATCCGCCGGTGTCAAGCGCTGAATCATCTCCACATAGAGGTGATTTTTTTTCTCCGCGAGCGCTTCTAGATCGGGGGGTTTGGATGCCATGTCTTCGACGATAATCTCGAGGGAGCGCATACGCGGGACACCGCGCAAACGTTCATTCTTCTGCCGATCAAACGGCACTCCCAATTCGTCCGCAATTTTCTTCCATGCTTGGTAATGGTACTCCGCCGTGTCTACCAGCACCCCGTCGAGATCGAAAATGACCGCTTCAAACGGTCGCCGGAGAGCAGCGCCTTGGAGCTTGGAAGAAACCGCGCGAGCATCCGCGAGGTCCTTGCACATTTCCCGGGGATGAGTGGTGTCCATTTCAGAGCTCCAACATTGCTGAATCGCCGGCGATGCTGCCCTAAAAACCCCCCCCGTTTCAAGTGGATTCCGGCGGCAGCAGAAATTCCGACGTGGACGCGTGAGTTTGAATAAATCCTCTGGCATTTCTCCAGACTTCATACATGCCATCCGCTCGATAGCTCGAACGCACCCACGGCCCCGCTTCGCAAGCGACAAAACCCCGACCCAGGGCTTCCTCGCGCAAACGGGCAAACTCATCGGGCGTCCAATAGCGCTGTACCGGCACTTGGAGACGTGTGGGCCTCAGGTATTGGCCGATGACGAGCAAATCCACCCCGACTTGCCGCAAATCATCCATGGTTTCCAACACCTCCTGCCATGTTTCTCCCAATCCGACCATCATCGCGGACTTAGTCGCCGCATTTGGCGCGTTTTCACGCGCCCAGCGCAACACCATCAATGAGCGCTCGTAATCGGCGGCAGAACGGATGAGCGCTGTCATGCGGCGTACCGTCTCAATATTATGTCCATAGACTTCTGGCGCGACCGCCGCAAGCGCCACCACCGACTCACGCCGACCACCAAAATCCGATGGCAGCACCTCCACCCGACAGTGCGGCACGCCACGGCGAATCGCACGCACCACGTCGGCCATGTGTGCGGCGCCGCCATCAGCGAGGTCGTCGCGCGTGGACATCGTGATAACGACATATGAAAGATTCAACGCTTGGATCGCTTCCGCCACACGCGCCGGTTCATCAGGGTCCGGGGCTAAAGGTTTGCCCGCCGCCACATTGCAAAACCTGCAATTTCGCGTACACCGATCCCCCAGCACCAGAAAGGTGGCGGTTTTCTCTGCCCCCCAGCATTCATGCCGGTTCGGGCAGCGCGCCTCCTCGCAGACCGTGTGCAACCCCAGGCGCCTGATCGTGCGGCGGACCTCGCTATCGCCATGAATCAACGCTTTGCGCAGCCACGCCGGTTTTGGCCCCATTGTCGGCTGAGCCAGATCACTTATACGGGGCGGCCCCGTCACGTCGGGGTTGGAGCTGAGCTGACCCGGCGAACCGGCTTGAAGCCCTTGAGGGGTGCCGCTACCGGGAAGTATCGCCTTCATGGATACCTTGGACCTCTGACCGCAAAACCGCTCGATACAGGCGGAACGCGCGCTCCGGATAAACCACTCGCCCGGTTCCATTGCAGCGAGGGCATGTGGTTTCTCCGCGACCGTTGCCTCCGCACCTTGAACACTTGCCCGTGCCTAAACACACGCTACATTTAACCTCCCGCTTACCCATCAACGGGTGATACCCTTTGCCGCCGCATGCGGGACATTTGCCAGTTCCATGGCAATGCGAACATAAATCCGCCTTGCGTTTGCCGCTGCCTCCGCACCAAGGGCAAGGCCGAAACAGTCCATCCCACTCGTCCATCGCGCGAGCTTCCGGACGGGCTGGAAACCGCGACAACAAAGCCTGTCGAGCCGCCTCAGCGGCGGTAATGTTTTCCAGACTCAGACTTCCCAAGGCGTACACGACCAGGCCGATGGCCACTTTCGGATCATCGGGATTTGAAACGAGGGCCGTGCGGAGTTTTTGCAGGAGAATCGGATCGCGAGGGCTTTCGCAAATAAGATTCAAGACCTCGCCGATCATCACTGGCGGATCGGAGTAACCAACGCTTCCCCACGTCGCCCATAGGACGAAAAGCACCATCCATCGCCGGCCTCTTCGAGTGGACCTAGTCATACTATTGCCGTCTAATCATGCATAAGATTGCTATAATGATGGCACAAGAACAGGTATTTTTCAAAGGGAAGAGCCATACGGAGCACTCTCTCTTGAATCAGATTTCACAACGCCCATCGGCCCGTATCAGGTCCTCTATACCTTTCTGACCCCCAAAGAAGTCCCCGCCCGTCAGGCCGAACTGCCTGACTGCCTGATTGAAACCCGCCCCTCCGCTCCGCTTTGAGATTGCTATTTTAAAGTTCGAAGCTTAGATTTTATATGTCATCCCCTGCTATAGGAACAGCGGGGGGGGACATAACATTTGGAGAAAAGGGTTACCATGCAACCGGTACGAGTAGCCGTCGTGGGCGCGGGCATTATGGGTTCGAGTCACGCGAATCGTTTCGAAAAAGGGGAGATCAAAGGGGCGACGCTCGCGGCGATCTGCGACATCGACCCGGCTGTCCGCGCCAAGTGGAGCGACCGCGTGTCGGTTTTCGCTTCAGCGGATGAGCTGATTGTGGCCAAGGCGGTGGACGCCGTTGTCATCGCCACACCCCACTATTTTCACACTACCATCGGCATAGCCGCCCTGAAGGCGGGATTACACGTGCTCGTGGAAAAGCCCATCTCTGTGCACAAGGCCGATTGCGAGCGTCTGATTGCCGCGCACCGCGGACGCAAACAGGTCTTTGCGGCCATGTTCCAAATGCGCACGGAACCTCACTATCGTCGTTTGCGCGAGCTGATTCAAAAAGGCGAGCTCGGAGAAATCCAGCGGATAAATTGGATCATCACCAACTGGTTCCGGTCCGAAGCTTATTACGCCTCCGGTGGATGGCGTGCCACCTGGCGCGGCGAGGGCGGCGGCGTGCTGATGAATCAGTGCCCCCACAATCTCGACATGCTTCAATGGCTCGTTGGCATGCCCAAACGCGTGCGCGCATTCTGCCGATTTGGTCACTATCACGACATCGAGGTTGAGGACGATGTCACTGCCTACCTGGAGTTTCCCAACGGTGCCACAGGGGTATTCATCACCACCACCGGCGAAGCTCCAGGCACCAATCGTCTTGAAATCACCGGCACGTACGGAAAAATGGTGGTCGAGAACGGTAAGCTGGTATTCACTCGCAACGAAATCCCTTCGGACGAGTTCAATCGCACCACACGCGAGCTCTTCGGCAGACCGTTAGTCTGGAATGTGGAAATTCCCATGCAGGGCAGCGGCGGCGGGCATCGTGAGATTCTGCAAAACTTCATTGAAGCCATTCTCGAAGGCAAGCCCTTGATTGCGCCTGCGCGCGAGGGGCAGAACTCAGTGGAGCTGGCCAACGCGATGCTGCTTTCCACTCTGACCGACCGTACCGTGGACCTTCCGCTTTCCGGCGCGGTCTTTGAAAGGCATTTGAAGAAGCTGATCGCCTCTTCGCGAATGAAAAAGAGCACCGGTGTGGCGGGTGTTGTGGATTTCAACGCGTCTTTAAATCGCTAGCCGAGAGAGCGATCCGGCGTCAGCGCCGGCGCCGGAGACCTCATTCTATGGGAATACACTTCAATAACCGGCGCCATTTCTTCGTGGTCGTTGTCGGGTCCGGCATGAGCATCGCTCTGGCCCGATCGCCGGCGGCTCAGCGGGTGTATTCCCTCGAAGACTGCTTGCGCATCGGACTCGAGCGGGCGGCTCCGATCGTGAATGCCCACCGCGAAGAGGCCCGCGCTGAAACGCAGATCGGCCAGGTTCGGGCGCGCATCCTGCCGGACCTCCGCGCCCGCGGCGAATACCGCCGGGCAGATGAGGTTTCCCGCATCGAATTTGGCGGCGCTTCCATGCCGATGGGCCGACTCGACAATTATTCGGCCTCGCTGGAAGCATCTCAACTGATTTACGACGGTGGCTCCGTACAGGCGGCGCTGCGGGCGGCAAAGGCGCTCCGTGATCGAGCCGCCTATGCAACACGCCGCGCCGAAGCGGAACGCAGGCGCGACATCCGCCTCGCCTTCCACGCCGTTTTGTTTGCGCGAGAGGCCGTGGCGGTGGAAGAGGCGCGCGTGGCGCAATTCGAGCGATTCGCCCGCGATGTCGAGGCGCGATTCGCCCGCGACGCATCATCCGAGTTCGACCTTCTGGCCGCACGCGTGCGGCTGGCCAACGCCCGCCCGGCTCTGATCGACGCGCAACATGAGCTTCGCATCGCGAAGGCCCGTCTGCGCGACACCGCGCGGCTCGACGAACAAGATTTCGATATCCAGGACGAATGGATGACGATCCCCCGCCCGCCTCCGTTGGAAACGGTGATGCGCCTTGCCCGGCAACGACGCCCGGAAATCGAAGAACAGCGCAAGGTTCTCACGCTGGTGGAGGCGGATCGGCGTGTCGAACAGGGCGGCGCCTGGCCCGCCCTTCGCGCGCGCGCCGGCTATGCGGGACAAAACCCGCCGGATTTTGTATCGGCGAATGACGAATGGCGATGGAGTTGGAATGCCGGCCTGACACTGGAGTGGGCGCTCTTCGACGGCGCCGCCCGTCGCAACCGCATCCGTGAGAAAACGCTCGCGATCGCCGACGCAGAAGAAACGCTGGAAGAATTGAAACGCGTCGTCGCGCTGCAGGCGGAAGAAGCGTGGCTCCGACTGCTGAGCGCTCTGGAAGCCGAGGAGACCGCGCGCGCCAATATCGCGCTCGCGGAGCGGGCGCTTGAGATCGCGCGCGCGCGCTTTAATGCGGAGCTGGCCACAGCCCTCGAATTCATCGAAAGCAACGTATCCGCGACTGTCGCGCGCCTGAACTGGTCCGGCGCTCGACGAGCGGCCATGGACGCCCAGGCACTGCTGGAATGGGCTTGTGGCGGCCTGCTTGAGGATGCCCCCCAAGGACCCCCACCATGAAGCGTTTTGCCCGCCTTCGCATCACCGCGCGTGCAACGCTCAATGCCGCGCTTATCGCCGCATTGATCGCCGTCGCGCTTATGGCCGCTTTGATGAAACGGCCTTCCCCGAAAACGCCGGATGCCGCCGAACCGCGCCATCCGGTACGGGTCGCGCTCGCCGAAGCCGCCGACGCCGTGTCGCCACTGGAACTGCCCGGCCGTATCGAACCGATCTATGACGCCGTACTGGCGGCAGAAAAACCGGGTCGCATCGAGGCCATTACCGTTGAGCGGGGGGATCGGGTGCAGGCGGGCGAGGTGCTCGTACGCGTGGATGCGCGATCCTGGGAGGCACGAGCGCGCCAGGCCGAGATCGAAGCCACCATCGCGCGCCGTGAATTCGAGCGGTGGACAGGGCTGCGCGCCGCTGGCGCGGTTTCCGGCAGCGACTTCGACGCCATTCAGGCTCGTTGGGAGCGGGCCGAGGCCGCTTTGACCGATGCGCGCGTAGCCGCTGCCCAATGCGTCGTCGTCGCCCCCCGAGACGGCGTCATTGTGGATCGCTTCGCCGAGCTCGGCGAACACGCGAACGAGGGAATGCCGTTGCTCCGTTTGACGGACACCTGCTCCGTGAAAATCATCGCCGATATCCCCGAGCGGGAGATCGGCGCCGCCGACGTAGGAGATCCGCTCGTGTTTTCGCTGGAGGGCGGCTCCTCCCCCGCGCTGAAAGCGGAAATTCGTTTCATTTCGCCAGTCGCCGATCGCGCGACCAACACCTTTCGCGTGGAGGCCGTCGCGGTGAACGATGACGGACAACTGCCGGCTGGCGGTATCGTGCGTGTCCTATGGCCCCGGCGAACACCCGCACACTGGGTATCGCTGCCGCTCGCCGCCGTCATTCCACGGCGCGGTGAATATATCGTTTTCCTGGCCGGCCCCGATGGACGGGCTGTTCGGCGGGAGGTCACGGTGGAGCGCATTACTGGCGACCGCGCGCTGGTGTCCGCCGGCGTCGCCGCCGGCGACCTCGTGGTGGTCGAGGGCCAGCGCGCCTTGAGCGACGGCGCTTCGCTCATCGTCGTTGAGGACCCGTACAAGATCGCGGAGTCGCCATGATCCTTTCCGATTATGCCATTCGCTTTCGCACCGCAGTCTTCGTGATCACGGTTCTCCTGATCGCCGCAGGGGGCTATTCCTACATCTCGCTGCCGCGGGAGGGCACACCTGACATCACCATTCCACACGTGTTTATCAGCATTCCCTACCCCGGTACGGCGCCCGAGGAAATGGAGCGGCTCGTCGCCGTCCCGATCGAAAAGAAAATCAACGAGGTCGAAGGCATCAAGGAGATCCGGACGAGCGCCTCCGACAGCTTTGTTTTTATTGACGTCGAATTCCTCGCGGGCACGAACATTGACCTCGCCAAACAGCGGATCAAAGACAAGCTGGACCTCGCGCGGCCGGACCTGCCCGCCGACCTCGACGAGCCGGTCATCGAAGCCCTGAATTTCAGCTCCGATGTTCCGGTATTCATTTTTGCGGTCTCGGGCGATCCGGACTTGCGGCGTTTGAAACACATCGCCGAACAACTCCGCGACCGTCTCGAACGGCTGCCGGGTGTGCGTCAGGCCGCCCTCTCCGGCGTCCGCGAGCGGGAAATCCGCATCGAGGCCGACCCCGTACGGTTGGCCGCGCTCCGCCTACCCATGGGACAGATTCTTCAGCGCGTTCGCGAGGAGAATGTGACAATCTCCGCCGGAAGTCTCGAAATCGGCGCGGGCAAGTTTCAGGTGCGGGTGCCGGGGGAATTTCTCCGCGCCGTGGAGCTGCGCGATATCGTCGTGGCAGAACGCAACGGCGTCCCCATTTACCTGCGGGACATCGCGTCGGTGAGCGACACCTACAAGGATCGAGATTCCATCGCGCGGCTCGACGGCGAGCCGTGCATTTCCGTCACATTGAAGAAACGCACCGGTGAAAATGCCGTACGGCTGATCCGAGAGGCGCAACGTATCCTGGATTCCCACCCGCTTCCGCCAGGGATTCGCATCACCCCGATCATGGATCAGTCCGAATACGTCGCTATGATGGTGACCGAGCTCGAAAACAACGTGTTCAGTGGTTTTTTGCTCGTAGTGCTGGTGCTGCTCGTCTTCATGGGTCTGCGCAACAGCTTTTTCACGGGCCTGGCGATTCCGCTTTCGATGATGGTTGCCTTCACGCTGATGCGGCTGTTCAACGTGACCTTGAACATGATCGTGTTGTTCAGCCTGGTGCTGGCCGTTGGCATGTTGGTGGATAATGCCATTGTCATCGTGGAGAATATTTACCGTCTGCGAACGGAAGGATTGTCCCGGCGCGAAGCCGCGCGGCGTGGCGCGTCGGAAGTCGCCTGGCCGGTCATCACGTCTACGGCCACCACGCTGGCTGCTTTTATCCCGCTGATGTTCTGGCCGGGTATCATGGGCCAGTTCATGGGCTTCCTCCCTTGGACACTCATTGTCACCCTCTCGGCCTCTCTGTTCGTAGCGATGATCATCAACCCCGCCATCTGCTCGGCGCTGATCCAGGCGCGTCCGCGCGACCGCGAGGAAAAACCCCATTTCATCCTACTCGCCTATGAACGCCTGCTGCGGGGCGCCCTGCGACACCGCGGAAGTGTCATCGCGCTCGGTTTCCTCTTTCTGTTGTTTTCTGCTTTGCTGTACGCGCATTTGGAACGCGGTGTTGAGCTTTTCCCTGATGTGGACCCGCGTTACGCCAAAGTGCAGGTCACATTCCCGCAGGGCACCCCCATCGAACGCACCGACACCGCGATTCGCACCATCGAAGCCCGACTCCCTCGTGACCCGGATATCCGATTCGTGCTGGCCGATGTTGGCGGCGGTGGCGATTTCTTTTTCGCCCAGCGAGGGGCGCCGAATCGGGGATCGATCCATATCGAATTCGTTCGTGCCCACCAGCGGCACGGGAGCACCGCCGAACTGCTCAACCGTATTCGCGCAGCGATGCCCGTCATTCCCGGCGCCGAAATTTTCGTCGAGCGCGAACAGCAAGGACCTCCCACCGGCGCGCCGGTGGAGATCGAAATCTCCGGCGACGACTTCGGCCTACTCTCGGACTTCTCCGCCGAGATTCAACAACGCATTCAAACGGTTCCAGGGCTCGTGGACCTCCGCGACGATTATGAGGAAGCGTTGCCGGAAATTCTCTTTCGAGTGGATCGCGATCGCGCCGCGCTGCTGGGGCTGGATACGTCTTCCATCGGATCCTATCTGCGCATGGCCGTCTTCGGTCTCGCAACCGGCGTATTTCGCACCGAAACGGAGGAATACGATATCACCCTGCGCCTGCCCTCGCACGAGCGGTCGAGCGTCGCGCTGCTGGAGCGGGCTTTTGTTCCGACGCCGCGCGGCGAAGCCGTGCCGCTGGGGTCGGTCGGCCGCATGGAATACGCCGCGGGGCGCGGCACGATTCCCCGGGTCAACCGGAAACGCGCGATCACCATCAAGGCCAACAGCGCCGGCCGTGCCGTGGATCAGCTTCTCCGCGATGTCCGCGCCCGTCTTGCCGACCTTCCGCTTCCGACCGGTTATCAAATCGCCTATCGCGGCGAGAACAAGGAAATGGTCGAATCGGGCGCGTTTTTGCTGCGTGCATTTCTGATCGCCAGCGGTGTCATCGTCATATTACTCGTGTTGCAATTCAATTCGCTGGTCATCCCTCTCATTATATTCTTCTCGGTGGTCCTGTCGCTGATCGGCGTGCTGTGGGGGTTGATCCTCACGGGCATGAAATTCGGCATCATCATGACCGGCCTCGGCGTCATCAGCCTGGCGGGCATTGTGGTCAACAACGCCATCGTATTGATTGACTGCATCCGCCGGCACCGCGCCGACGGATTGGAAACAACGGAAGCCATTGTGGTGGCGGGTCGTCAGCGGTTGCGCCCGGTGATGCTGACGGCGGCCACGACCATTCTGGGGCTCATTCCGATGGCGGTGGGCTGGAGTCTGGACATTCACGAGTGGCCTCCGCGATTCTCCGCGGGCGCTGAATCCAGCGCCTGGTGGGCGCCGATGGCCGTGGCCGTGATCTTCGGATTGGGACTGGCTACCATCCTCACGCTCGTGCTGGTGCCTTCGATGTACAGCCTGTTTGACGGAGCCATCATGGCTATCCGGCGGCATTTCCCGATCGAGGATTAACGGTGCGGCCTCCCCAGGTCTTCACTGTGCAGAATACCGAGGATCGGTTGATGGCACGGGAACCGCCCCACCGCGCGGCTTCTTTTTTTTCAGTCTCCCAGCGCCGTCGGTTCTTTCGGTTCAAGAAAATCTTTTCGCGCCGGATGTGACGGTGTTAGTGTATTGGCTTTATTCGCTTTTTTTCTACACCGGTGATGCCCGCGCTTGAGGCTTCTGTGCAATGAAATGGCCGCTGATGGGCGCGTGGAGACGCATTGCGGGTCTTTGGCGATGTGGATTGCATTCATTCCCGTGGTGCTATGGTCGGTCGGCGCGATGTTTACGGCGCGGGCCGCCCGGCAACTCGGCGCCGCAGCAGCAAACCGCTGGCGGCTAGTGATCGCCGTCGTCGTGCTCAGTGCATGGACGACTTTCGGCCCTGGGTGGCCGAAACACCTCGGTGCGTGGCTGCGGTTGCTGCTCTCCGGGGCAGTCGGCCTCGGGCTGGGCGATCTGAGCATGATGGCGGCGTACCGTCGCATCGGTCCGCGAGTGACGGTGTTGATGATTACTTGTCTGGCCGTGCCGGTAGCCGCGATTGTCGAATGGCTTTGGCTCGGCACGCGCCTGACGCCGCGAGAAATCCTTCTGGGTTCGGGCATTCTGGCGGGCGTGTTGCTCGCCGTGGCGCCGGGAGCGCGCATTCCGGCGCCAGACCGGGCGTCGCTGCTCGGCGGCCTCATGTATGGCCTTTTCGCCGCCATCGGTCAGGGCCTGGGCGTCGCTTTGAGCCGTGCGGCGTATGGGGTAGCCGCGGCCGACGGAGTCGCTCTGCACGGGGTATCGGCCGCCGCGCAGCGGATGTTGGGCGGGCTGGCCTGCACGCTGTTGGCGGAATGGATCAGTCAGGTCGGCCTGGCCGTGACGCCCCCGGTGGCCCTGGCCGCAGAGCAAATGATTCCGCAACCCGCCCCTACCTCGCGCAAGGCCCTGGAATCGGTGGTCGTCGCCGCGTTCTGTGGTCCGATCGTCGGCCTATCTGCCTACCAATGGGCGTTGATTCGCGCGCCGGGCGCGCTGGTGCAATCCATCGTCTCGCTCGTGCCGGTAGCGGTGATTCCCCTGGCATGGCGGCTGGAAGGCGACCTACCGGACCGTCGCGGTCTGGGTGGCGCGGCGCTGGCCTGTCTTTGCGCCGCCCTCCTGGCCTTTCAGTGAGAGCCGAAAACCCGCTTTCCCCCGATCAGTAGATTCTCTCGTCGTTTCAGACCACCAGATGCTGCCCGCCATCCACCATCAGGATTTGACCGGTCACGCCATCTGCCGACAACAAGAAGCGAACAGCCTCGGCCACTTGTTCCGGCGTGCAAGGCCGACCGAGCGGAATGGGACCGGCTTTTTCCCGGAGATAGGCCGGGCCCTCGCCAGGCGGCGGCAGGACCGGTCCGGGCGCCACACCATTGACGCGCAACCGCGGCGCCCAGTAACGGGCCGCGAGCCGTGTGGCCTCCGCCAACGCCTTCTTACTCAATTCGTAGCTGACGGACGTTGGGTCGAGCCCCGTGATGCGGCGATCCAGGAGATTGACGATCACGCCCGTCTGACCCTGAGCCGCAAAGGCTTTCATCAGCCGTAGCGGCGCGAAGAGATTGACATGAAACTGTCCGACAAGCCGTGCGTCATCAAGGGTATCGAGCGTATCTTTTTCGAAGATTGCTGCGTTGTTGATGAGGGCGTACAGGGGTCCGATTTTTTCGACGGCTTCGGATACTAATTGCTCGCAGGAGGCGAGATCGCGGAGATCGGCAGCCACGGGCACGGCCGCGCCGCCGGCGGCGCGAATTTCCGCGCAGAGCGCCTCGGCTTCCACGGCGGAACGGCGGTGATGCACGGCCACGCGCATGCCGGCGGCCGCCAGCGCACGGGTGATAGCCGCGCCGATGCGCACCGCCCCGCCGGTCACCAGGGCCGATTGCCCGCACAAATCCATGAGTATTAGCTTAGTCGGCCGAGCCAAGGGCATCAAGTGAACTTGGAGGTGGAGGCGTTGGGGCGGCGGTGCCATCGCCCCCAAAGGCGGATTTCCGGTCATCACGACCACAAAGCCGACATAAAATGGATGCGACCGATCGGCGTCGAGATAAATGAGCCTACGAAAGACGGCAAACTACCCAAAGCGTTGAGAAATAAAATTTATCTGTGCCCATCCTTACTTTGATTCGGCGGATCTTGGACCGGGTAACCCATCTGCAGACAAGGCAACGGCTGCATGAAGATAAAGGGGCATGGCAGGTTCCGAGAGGATCCCCGCTCTTCGCCGAGCGAGCGCCACGGAGCCCAGGTCCGCGGATTCGGGGAAACGATCACCCTCGATCCAGCGTTTCCTGCACTGAGGCGGAAGGAGATCGCGCGCGAGGAGCCGTTCGTATTCCGAGCTGACGCAGACGGCTTCCGACGGGATCACCTCGCCCAAATGCTTCGGAATCTGGAGCGTCCAGTCCCCTTCCAATTGGGGAAGGCCGTCGGACGTGAAACGGAACAGGCCCACCCAGCAACGGCCACGGCGCGCATCGCCAATGACCGCGATTATCGGCGCGCCGGTCTCGCGGCGCGCGGCCGCCGCGAGTGCGATGGGGCTGTTGAGCGCATACACCTCGGCGCCGCCCGGCAGTGCAAAAAACTGTGCCAGAGTCAACGCCGCGCGCAGGCCCGTGTATCGCCCCGGACCGCGCCCCGCAATCCAGAGCGAGACATCGGCCGGATGTGCGGCGGCATTGTTCAACAAGCGGGTCAGCGCCTCAAATACCGGCGCGTCCCGCCGATCCGTCTCACCGACGCGTGTCGTCGCCACGAGCGCGCCGTCCCGAAAAAGTGCCAGGCTTGCTTGTGCGGTGGACATCTCGATGGAAACAGCGATCATGGGGATTTGCGCAGGGCGGGGTGGACTATGCGAATGAACCGTTCATTAGGCTGGACGCCGCCGTTCAACTCGACGCGGATCGTGCGCGGCGGCAAGAGGCTTTCCGCACGGTCCGCCCACTCCACGATCGTCACGCCGCCGCCGTCAAAATAGTCTTCAAGATTGAGCGATTCCGCCTCGACGGCGTCGGCGACGCGGTAGAGGTCTATGTGATAGAAGGGCCATTTTCCGAGATGTTCATGGATCAACATGAAGGTCGGGCTGTGGATTGGATCGCGCACGCCAAGCGCCCGAGCCAGTCCACGCGCAAAGACCGTCTTGCCCGCACCCAGTTCTCCGATGAGCGCGACGACATCGCCCGGTGCCAGTCGTTTTGCCAGTGCCGCTGCCACCCTTTCGGTCTCATCCGGAGCGCGGGTTCGGCGCTCAATCGCGGAAATGCTCGTATCCCTGGTCTCCATACACGCCACCATGCCCATCGGCATCGGTCACGCGCAGACAGCCAACTTCCGTGGTAATCTCGCCGATCGCCGTGCACGGCAACGCAAAGGCGTCGGCCCACGCCCGCTCAAACGCGGCGCTCCGGTTTGAGCGCACAGTGAACAGCAGTTCGAAATCTTCTCCATCGCACAAGGCATGGCGCACGCTTGAGGCTTCGTTCTTCCCCGGGGATCGGACATCATCGGAGACAGGGACTCGGTCAAGCCGGATCGTGGCGCCGACGCCGCTGCGCTCCAGAATGCGTCGCACGTCGGCGGCGAGTCCGTCGCTCACATCCATCATCGCGGTCGCCCAGCCGCCTTCCGCCAGCCAGCGTCCCTCGCGGACGCGCGGTTCGAACGTGAGGTGACGACCCCGGATGCTGCCGCCGAGGCGGCCGGTGACGTAGAGGATATCGCCGGGACGAGCGCCCGATCGGAGAACCGCGTGCCCGCGTGAGACGCGTCCGACGGCGAAGGCGTGCAATTCGAGCCGCTCGCCGCGAGAGAGGTCGCCGCCGATGATCGCGGCGCCGAAGCGCGCGCACAGGCGTTCTGCGCCGTCATAAACGGCCTCCAGACGTTCCATGGGGCAATAGTCCGTTGCGACGACATTGAGCAGCACCCACAGCGGCTCTCCGCCACAGGCGGCGATGTCGCTCAACACGCGTCCGGCCGCCTTGTGGCCCACGGCTTCGGGCGGTGCATCAGGAAGAAAGTGCACTCCCTCGATCACGGGATCGGTCGTTAGGAGCCAGTCGAACGGAGCACCATCTGCCTCGGTCACGGCGCAATCATCGCCGATGCCGACGCGCACATCGGCGCGGCTGGTGAGCCGGGCGGCGAGCCGGCGGACGGCCTCTCGCTCGCCGAGCTCCGAGAGAACGGACGATGAATGGTGATCCTTCATGATCCGTGGATCGGCACGATCAACGGAATAGGACGATGAGCTGTTCGCCGTCGCGATCGGCCGGTGTGGTGTGATTTTCTTTCATGAAGTTGATCGAATAGCCCTGCGCCGGCAGGTTGTCGTGGTAGATATAGCCCGCCAAAATACCGCCGCGCCGTGGGCGTTCGATACGAACTGTGGTCGGACCAAAAACTCCGCCGCCGATTTCGAACCAAGCAACATTGTAGCCCATCTGGCTGAGGCTTCGGTGGTAGAAATGACGGACAATATCGCCTCGTCGGGCGTCCAGCGTGGCCCATTTCAGTTCGTAGGAGGAAATGGAATTAAGAAAGGAGGCTCGTTGGACGCCTTCGGGCATACGCGGTGTATAGATGAGCGGCGGGTCGGACTCGGCATCGTCAAAATATATAGCCGGGAAGCCGAGAGTGATCCGTGGCGACGAGGCGTATGTGATGCGGCGCGGATCGCGCAACTGATATCCGAGTTCCAGTCGGTTCTCCCCCACGACAAATCGCACCTCGGCATAGACATCATCTTCCAAGTTCATCCGGTAGTGCGCAACATGATCTGCCCATGCGGGCGTCTGAACATATTCCAGCACACGCCGCTGCCGATGCTGACGCGCCTCCGAATCGTAGTAATTGACCGAAAAACTGACGCGGATCGGAGGCGAAAGGTAGCGTCCGTTTTCTTTCACAAACACGTCCATTCTCGTTGTTGCGAGCACCACCGCATCAAATATGGGTGTCTCCCTTCGTCCTAGCACAGTTTCGTTTGGATGCACGTAAACTTCAGGGATTACGGCGCGGCATTGCTCGACGGAGCGGCGCCGCTCCTGTAGCCGCTGCCTTTCCCACCGTTGTTCAATTGTGCGCAGCCGAGCCTGGTCCCGAGGGATCAGAGCTTCGCGTGGGATTTGCAGCAGTGCGCCATCCAGCGTGCGCAGAACGACGCGACCGTCATCCGTGAGTTCAACGACCTCCGCCTCAATGGAATCACCGGCCTGACTGGTCCATTTTGGGAGCGTTTCCGACGCGGCGTTTCCGGCAGGGGGTATTTCCGGCGCAACCACGACTTCCGATTTCTGGTCGCCACCGCCCGATTCGGCGTCCTCGGCGAGGGCGACTATCAACGAAGGGCCCCGTCCCACCCCAGCCAGGATGGCACCCACGCAAATCGCTCGCCGAAATGGATGAAAAAGTTTGTGAACCATGACGATTTCACTGTACGAGAGAGACCGGCTCATGTCCAGCGCAAGCCGATTGCGCTGTTGGGGAATGAGTGTAAATACGGGCGCCGGCGAAGGGAGGCGAAAATCGTTTACCCCATCGACCCCGCGCCATTCGCCGGTTTTTCTCGCCGTTCCCCCCAAAAACACGAATTTTTCAACCATTCGGCCCTTGATGCGGGTATGTGTTGCGGGATCAATTCACGGACGGCGTGGAAGCCGACTCTCCAATTCCATCGCAGGCCAGTGGAGGGTCGGGTTCCATTCCCACCGTACGGCTCATGTTCTTCTCTTTTCATGGCGTCTTCTCCGATTCGTGCCCAAGATTTTTCTACACCCCCTCGATTGATTATCGCAGGTCACGCGAGCTCTCACCCGGTAAGGCGGAG
>CALLML010000057.1 GCA_938005705.1 uncultured bacterium | reverse complement strand
ATCGATGAAGACGCCGAGGTAATCGGCGCCGAGGGGGCGTTCCATGAACGGTTGGGCTTCGGCGTGGAGTTCCTGGAGGAGGGGTTCGATTTCGTCGGGGGTGAAGGGCAGTCCGAGGCGGCGGACGGTGCGGGCCAGTTCGTTGAAACTCCTGGCATGGAGGAGCAGGTCGCGAAGGAATTGGCCGTGGGCGTCGGGGAGCTTTCGCGGATAGCGGGGGAGACTGGCGGGGTGGAGAGACACGCCGGAAAATCGCACGTTTTTCCCGAACTAGAGGTTTCAAGCCGTGTCAAATCGCCCGTAGCGCTGCACGGCGGCCATCAGCAATCGCATGCTGGTGAGCCGGGTGCCGTTGTTGATGGAGCCGGCGGTAGCGAATATGAGCCCTCGGCTTTCGCGCGCCATTCCAAAGTCGCGGAGAAATTCCGCTACCATGTTCGCCTCCTCGTTTCTGCTGTACGTGAAGGGGGCGAGCTGTCCGTGAATCACGGCGTGCGGGAGATAGCGACGAATTTCTGAAACACGCAAGGTCGGACCAAAGTTCACGCCATTCAAATCGAGTTCGCCGAGTTGCGGAAGCAAATGCGCCATCGCGGAGTCGCTATGCTGGAAGCGGCGGTCCTCCGGCGCCGATGCATAGCGCCCGAAAATGGCACGGTGGATGGGCATGGCGAAAGCTTCGTACATCTCCGGCGTAAATAGACAGCAGTTATCGTCGGCCCAAGACCATCCCCGGGGGGCGATGTCCGGCGTATAGCCGGCCTCCTCGTCGAGAATGCGAGCGCGTTCGAGGATGGCGCGCCCGAGCACGTCGCTGAAACGGCGGAAAAGTCCTTCATCGTCATAATAGAGGAGCAGGAGGTTCTCGGCGCCAAAAATGGAGCAGCCGAAGGTACACGGACCCCGCTGGCCACGGTAGAGCGGGGGGGGGACGCCAAGTGAGCAGAGCCGCTGTTTCTCCTCTTCCCAATTCTCCGGCAGCAGAAACTCGCGCAGGCGTTCGAGGCGTTTCTCCACTCGGTCGAGCAAGCAAGCCAGTTCGTACGGGGTCTGAACACATTGCTTCAACCACCACGATCCCGCCGGGCCGCCTTCCCATTCATTCGTGGCTTCAAAAATATCATGGAGTTGTTTTACGCTGGGCCATACACGGGTGGGATCGCGCGGCTTTTCGTTCAGCAATCGTCGCCCGACGATCGCCTCGGCGCGGTCGTTGTAACGGCGATTCAAATCCAGCGCCCACGCCGCATCCTGTTCCTGACGATAGTAGTTCTCCTCGATACCGAGCTCGGCAAAAACGCATTCGTGGGTCAGGATAGCGCCAAAGGGGCACTGGGGGATGTTCTTGCCAAACGGGTCTTTCCCTGCGATCTCGTTGTCGCGCCAGAATTGCTCCGTATCCACCGGTGCCATGCCGCCCGCTCGACGCATATCGTCCAACAAATGGTCCACTTTTCGACGCGTATCGGCGTCGGCCAGGTCATAGGCTCCCATCGTCAATCCTTTCGTTGCTTTTCACGGATCAATGAATCGCCCAGAACGTTTTGAAAGTGACCTCGAAAACGGCGGATTCTTTCGGACGCCTTCAGGCCTCGGTGCTTTCTTCGTTTGCCGGCAACGTCGAAAACCGCCCGCGAAATAATTCGCGCACATCTTCAATGATTGTATAAAGCGCCGGAACTAGCATTAACGTGATGGTCGTCGAGAACAGGATACCGAAACCCAGCGAGATCGCCATCGGAATCATGAATCGGGCCTGCAGCGATTTCTCGAGGATAATCGGCATCAGGCCGAAGAAAGTCGTCAGCGAGGTCAGCAGCACGGGGCGAAATCGGCGCACGGGCGCCAGCGCGATGGCCTCTCGCAGGGACAGACCGTTGCGCCGATATTCGTTGGCCGTGTCCACCAAGAGCAGGCTGTCGTTGATTACGACGCCGGACAAGGCGACCATGCCCATGAGGCTGATGATGCTGAGCTCATAGCCGAGCAAGAGATGGCCCAACACCGCCCCGACGATGCCGAAGGGGATCGCGATCAGCACGATTAGCGCCTGCAGATAACTTTTAAAAGGGATCGCAAGCATGGCGAAGAGCGCGAGCAACGCGAGGACGAATCCGCCGCGCAGGCTCGCCAGCGATTCACGCATATCCCGGTTTTCTCCTTCGAACGAGTAGCCGAGGCCGGGATGCCGCACTTGCAGGTCCGCCAAAACGGTTCGTTCAAGTTCCGCGAGCACTCTCGGCGGCTGTGCGACGCCCTCGATAACATCCGCTGTGACATCCAGAATGCGCCGCCCATCGGCGCGGCGGATGCTCTGGTAGGCGCGTCCCCTCCGGATTTCGGCGGCTTCGCCGAGCGGCAGTTCGCCGCCGTCTCGCGCGCGAATTATCAGGCGCCGGATATTCGCCTCGCTCCGCCGCTCCTCTTCCGGTAGGCGGACCGAGATACGGAGCTCGTTGCGGCCCCGCTGATGGCGGCGGACCTCGGCCCCATAAAAGGCGTGCCTCACTTGCCGGCCCAGCTCCATCGGTGTAAGACCGAGTGAAAGTGCTGCCGGCCGCGTTCGCAGGTCGAGCTGCGGTTTGCCTTTTCGGATGCCGTCGTCAATTTCCACCACGCCGTCGAATCGGCGTAGCGCCTGGGCGACCTCAGCGGCGCAGGTTTCGAGAACATCGAGATCAGGATGGGTCAGGCGCACGTCAATCGCGCTGCCGCTGCTCGGGCCGATGGTGAAGCGGAACGTGGCGGACTTGACGCCGGGGAGGGGCCCGGCTCGCCGACGCCATTCTTCAATGAACCGTGCCGCCGAGATCGGGCGCTCGTTGATCGGCACTAGGTAGAGCGTGACCGAGGCCTGATGTCCGCCTCCTCCGCCGCCGACCGCGATTGACGCGCCGAAGCTGTCCCCGCCGCCGATGCGCACAAGTTGGCCGCGGACAATGCGATCACCGCCGTTTTCCGCCACGATCTCGCGGGCGATGTCGGACACGTGCATCGCGATTCGACGGGTCTCCTCCACCGGGGCTCCGTACGGCAGCTCAATGCTTGCACGCACGATATCACTCTCCACGCGCGGAAAGAAAAAGAATTTGATCCGCCCGCCCGCCAGCCAGCCGAAACACAGAATCAACGCCGCCAGGCCGACGGACACCGTCAGATAGCGATGGCGCAGCAGCCGGCCGAGGAACGGGCGGTATCGCCGTTCGACGAACCGTTCCAGTCCGCGTCCGAAGCGCTCCTGCGGCGCCTCGACCACGCGCCAAAAAAGACCGCGCAGCTTGCGCCGCTGGTGCGCCAGGTGCGCTGGCAGGATGAACAACGCTTCAATGAGCGAGATGGAGAACACGGCGATGATGACCACCGGCACGTTGCGCCAGATTTTGCCCATCGTCCCCGGCACGAACAGCAGCGGCACGAATGACGCCATGTTGGTGAGCACGGAAAAGATCACCGGCACAGCCACCGCCCGTGCGCCCCGCCGCGCCGCGTCGAGATACGTCCGGCCGCGCCGCCGGAAATAGAAGATGCTTTCGCCGATGACGATCGCATCATCCACCACGATGCCCAGCGCAATGATGAAGGCGAACAAAGAAATCATGTTGATGGAGACATTTGTCTGCGGCAGCACTAGCAACGAGCCGAGGAACGAGACGGGGATGCCCATCATCACCCAGAACGCGAGTCGGACCTCGAGGAAAAGTCCGAGCACGATCATCACCAGCACCAGACCCATGGCCGCGTTGCGCAGGAGGAGCCGGATACGGTCACGGTATAGCTCCGAGCGGTCATTCCACACCGCTACCTTCACGCTCGGCGGCAGCCGCTCGCGGAGGCGTTCGGCGTAGGCGGTCACAATGCGAGAGGTTTCCACCGGATTTTCCTTGCCTACGCGGTACACGTTCAGCGCGACGGCAGGTTTCCCATTGTATTGCAGCGAAAGCTCGGTATCCGCAAAACCGTCGGTCACGCGCGCGATATCGCCCAGCCGCACCCGTGTGCCGTCGGGCCGGTCGAGCAGCACCGTGCGAGCGAAATCAGCCCCGCGTTCTCGCCGTTCCGCTGCGCGCACCAACACTTCGCCGTCCGGTGTTTTCACACCGCCACCGGCGATCTCGACCGAGGCGCGCGTGAGAGCGTCGGCGATGCCGCCAAGCGTCAGGCCGTGCGCGCGAAGGCGTTCCAGCGGCACTTCCACCGCGATTTCCAGCGGCCGGATGCCGTCAAGCTCCACCAGCGTAATCTTCGGATCTTGCGTCAGCTCGTCCTTCGCCATTTCTGCGAGGTCGCGCAGGACGTGCTCTCCGACGTCGCCGTAGAGCACCAGCGAAAGCACCTCGCGCCGAGCCAGCGCAAGGCTCACCACCGGCCGCTCCGCCTCCTCCGGAAAGGTCACAATGCGCGCAACCGCGTTTTGTACGTCCTGCACGACTCGGTTTGGATTGACGCCGTCGAAGAGCTCTGCATTGATGACGCCCACGCCTTCCGAAGCGACTGAGGTCACCCGTTTGACGCCGTCCACCTCGCGCACCCGCTCCTCGATGGAGAGCAGGACGCCCTGCTCGACCTCTGCAGGGCTGGCGCCCGGATAGACGACGGAGATGCGCACAAGATCCAGGTCAAATTCCGGGAAAACCTCCTGCCGTAGCGAGGGAATGGCGAGCCAGCCGCCGATAAGAAACAGTAGCATCAACAGGTTCGCCGCCACGGGATTCGCCGCCATCCATGCGATCGGCCCGCGGTCAGCAGCCGCGCCGCCGGACGGATCGGCGAGGCCGTTGATGTCGAGCGGCGAAGTGTCCATCTCCGGGCGATCGTCGGTCATGGGCTTTCGACTCCGTTGCCGGGCTTTGTCATTTTTGTCACCGGTTCGCCCTCGATCCGCAGTTGCAGGTTGGGAATGGGCGTCGCTAGGCGACTGACAATCACACGATCACCGTCTGCGAGACCTTTCGTCACCCAGACCTGCTCCGCATCCTGCCAAGGCGTCTCGACCGCGCGGATTTCAAGTCGGTTATCCCCGTTCACGACCCACACAAAGCCGCCCTCCCGCAGTGCAGCGATCGGCAGACGATACACCCCCTCGAGCTGGGGGCCTTCGATGCGGACGTGGACATACGCGCGCAGCCGCAGCGCCGATTCCGGCGGGTCGAGCGGATGCGGGACGGAGACCATCACCCGCGCCATGCGCCCGGCAGGGTCCAGATCGCCGAGAATGCGCACGACCCGGCCGAAGCGTTCGATGGCGCTGCCGTCATCCAGCTCATGGAGAATGCGCGCAAGCGCCCCACCGCGCCCGTCGGCGTCGGGCGCGGGTAAATGACGCAACGTTGAAGTCGGCAGTGACAGGCGAACATAAAACTCGTCCGCTGCGACTAGCGTCGCCAGGCGGTTTTGCGGCAGGGCCGTTTGTCCGAGGTCGGCATATCGTTCGAGCACGAGCGCCTCGAATGGCACGCGGATTTCCGTTCGCTCGAGATTCCAGCGTGCGCGGCGGAGCGCGGCCTCTGCCGCCGCGACCGCGCGCTCGGCCGCTGCCACTTGCGGCTCGCGCAGTGTCAGGGCGCGGTTTTCTGGATCGGTGTATGGGGTCTCGGCGCCGACACGCCGCCACTCCTCGGCGGCCACCCGCGCGCGCGAGCGCTCCAACGCGAGATCGAGCCGCGCCTTTTCTAGGTTGGCCTCCGCCTGCACAACGGCGGCCTCATAATCGCGAGGATCAATTGCGAGCGCCGTCTCGCCGGCGGTCAGGAGCCCACCCGGCTCAAGCCGCGGATGGCGCGCGACGATCCGGCCCGATACCTCGGTGAATAAATCCACCTGGCGTGCGGGCAACACCTCGCCAAACGCCTCTATGGGCAGTCGCGCATTCTCAGGGTGGGCGATGATCACGCGCACCGTGACGGCCATTTCCCGCTCCGGCCGCCGCGCGGCGCGAGGGCGTGTACGTTTCCAATGGATGGCCAGCCCCAGCGCCCCGGCGATCAGCACGATGCCGAAAAACGTGCTCCAAAGTTGTTCTTTTCGAACTTTCCGCGTCATGGCTCGCCTTTCTTCGCACCAGGCGCGAGCGGTTCGCCGCCGAGCGCACGATACAATTGAATCCGGTACTGCCACGCCTGACGCCGCGCGGCCAGCAGGTTACGCTCTACCCCTTGCAAGCGATCGAGCGCGGTCAACACGGTGAGATAATCCGACAAGCCTGCCGCATAGCGCTCTCGCGCCTGCGTCAGCGTTTCAGCGGCAAGTTCCGCTTGCGCCGCGAGGCGGCGGATCGCCTCGCGCTGACGCTCCTCCTGCGCGAGGGCGTCTTCCACCTCGCGCATGGCCTTCAGGATCGTCTGTCCCGCAACGGCCATCGCCTCGCGGGCGGCGGCGCGCGCGCGGCGCGTCTCGGCGGTGCGGCGTCCGCCGTCGATCAGCGGCATCGCCGCATGGCCGGCGAAAGCACCGATCCATTCGTTGAATAGCACCGAGGCCTCGCTCGCCTGATAGCCGGCATTGGCAGAAAGACGAATTGTGGGTAGTCGTGCGGCGATCGCCGCGCCAATGCGCTCATCCGCCGCGGCCAAACGCGCCAGTGCCGCGCGCACGTCGGGGCGACGTTGCAACAGATCACCCGGCAAGCCAGCCGCCGGCAACGGAGGCAGTTTGGGCAGCCCCGCCGAGGGCGCGGGCGCGGCGGAAGGGGCGCGGCCCGCGAGAACGGCCAGTTGGTGACGCAGAACGCGATAGCGCGCTTCAATCGGCGGAATCAAGGCTTCGATCGTGGCCAGTTGTTGGCGCTGCTGAAGGACATCGAGCGCCGCAGCGTGTCCTTCGGCGAAGCGTTGCTCGGTCAGCTCCAACACGTTGTGCGCCGCCAGCCGCTGTGTTTCGAGGAGCGCGAGCTGCGCGGCCTGTTCGCGGGCCTGGAGCCAGATGTCGGCGATTTCTCCGGACAGGGTCAGCCGGGCGGTGGCGAAATCGTCACGGCTGGCCTCGGCTTCGTGCTGCGCGGCGCGCGCGGTCGAGCCGACGCGATCCCAGAGATCGAACTCATAGGCGGCGGCTAGTCCGAGCGAAAAGGTGTCCGTATGAATCAGATCTCCGGCATTCGGACCGACCATCGCGAGCGTCCGGGCGCGACGCGCGCCGCCCTCGATCGTGAGCTGTGGAAGTCGCTCAACGCCCGCCGCGGAAGCTGCGGCTTCCGCCTGATCGAGTCGGGCGCGGGCGCGCGCCAAATCGAGACTGCCGCGCAACGCCTCGTCGAGAAAAGCATTGAGCTCAGGGTCGCCGATGTCTTCCCACCAGCGGAGTGACGCATCGCGCTCGCCCGATGCCGTCACATATGCCGCCGGCAAGACCACGGGCGGGGATGTCGGGTTTGCGTGGTGCACACAGGCGCCGGCAAGAGCCCATGCCGTCAATGGCACCCAAACACGGCTGGAAAAAACATAGCGGACAGACGAAAAAAGCAAAGACCGCGCGGCCATCGAAACTCCCGATCAGTATTCCGAAATATGCTACTATTGTTTATGGTTTTTCGCAACGTACCGGCCGAAACCGATGGCACCGAGGTTCCCGTTGCGTGCTTCTAATGTTCTCGAAATTGTGTTTACCTGCTCGTTCCCCGCGGCGCGAGCAAGCTTACGTTGCTATGTCTGAAGAAATAGGGCCTCAGCTCAGTTTGCCGGTGCCGCGACGCCGTACACGATCAGGTCATCACAATGAGACGACCCGTAAGCGCCGTGCTCGTGGATAACCTGCTGACAGGTGGGGTCGAACCGGAGAAGCGAATTGTTCGATGTTCGGGGCCAAGGTTTGGCCTATCTGCTTCGGGACAGGGAGAGCGTGCGTCCCCAAGAGGGTCTGGTGCGCGGACATCACGTACCAGCCGATGCGCGGCGGGTTTATGTACCTGACGGTCGTCCTCGACGGGTATTCGCGGAAGGTACGCGGCGGGGGTCTGTCGAACCCGCTGGACACGGAGAGCTGCCTGGCGGCCACACCAGGCGCTGGGAGGTCTGACGCCGCAAATGGCGTACGAAGGAAGACAGGCGAATCTCGCATAATCGGCACCGCCCCCTATAGTTGCGCCATATGGCATTGGCCGGGTACTGTCACGTATGGCTGGCGGGCCGGCCGTACAAACAGGGGGCGCATATGATCCGCAATCCCGCGACTGCCCGCTGGCAGCGTCTGTCGCAGAAGCAACTGGATGGCCTGTTCCGCAATGAGGTCATTCGAGGACTCCAATGTTCCCTCTTCGAAGCCCAGGCACTGCTGGAGGCCGTCTACAAGGTCTATGGGCTGTTACTTCGAGACCAGCGGCGCCTTGCACCCTGGGCAACTCCTTTTCGATGTGCTCTCGGTCGAGAACGGCCCCGCCACGCGCCTGGCCCATAGCCAGCAACTGACTGTGACCTTAACCCTCGACGCGGGGGAAGAAGACCTGGTGGTCCGCAGGCGTGATGGAGTCATCGGCCAGCGACGACACCGACTCCAGCGCCTCGCTCACGAGGCCTTCCAGCAAGGCCGCGTTCTGACGATCGAGAACCTGGCCTACCGGCTCTTGGGATGTGGACAGCGGACTCTGTGCCGCGATCTGCAGCATCTCAAGCGAACCGATGTCGTCTGACCTTTGCGCTCGACGATCCACGATATGGGACGCGCCATCTCGCGTCGTGAAGGGATCGTGAAGGGGTGGCTTCATGGCCAGGCGTACTCGGAGATCTTGCGCGATCTTCACCACAGCATCGACGCAGGGCGCAATCTCCGCGTCCCCATCCGATCCATGGCCTGCGATAGAATTGGAGGGACGGCTTCCACGCCGTCCGTGAATAGCCGAATGATCGAAAAATTTGTGTTTTTTGGGGAAGCGCGAGAAAAACCAGCGAATGGCGCGGGGTCGTTGGGGTCAACGATGTTCGCTTCCCTTCGCCGGCGCCTGTATTCGCCGCTCATTTTCCACAGCGCAATCGGCTCGGCTCGGACAGTCCTTAGTTGACATCTGTGGCATGGTCATTAATCTATATTCCCGCATTGTAAAGAGAAATGACATGAAACGCACCTATCAGCCCTCGCGAGTCAAGCGGCGCCGCACGCATGGTTTCCGTAAGCGGATGGCGACTGCCAACGGCCGCAAGGTTCTCGCCGCACGTCGCCGTAAGGGACGGCGACGCCTGACGGTCTGACATTTGCGGAGAACCCATATGTCCTCCCGGCCTACGGCGTCCGATGATCTTACGGGCGTGCCGGATGGTGATCGTCGGCTGGGGCGTCGGCGCCGGTTATTGAGTTCTCGCTGTTTTCAAGAGACGTTTACGCAGGGACGTCGGTATCCGGGCCGATACATGATTCTTTGGACGCGACAGGCCCCAGACGCTGCGCGGCGGCTGGGTGTGGTATCGAACCGGCGTGTTGGCGGCGCGGTGGAACGCAATCGTGCGCGGCGGCGGTTGCGGGAGGTATTCCGGCTGAACCGCGGAATGTTGACGGGAACGGCGGATATAGTGTTGGTGGCGCGCGCGGGTTGCGGGGCAGCGCCGTGGCGGGATTTGGTGGAGGATTTTTGTCGGCTTGCGAGGCGGGCGGGAATTTGGAAGCGGGTGCAAAGCGCAGTGGACAGCTCATGAAGCAGGTGCTTATCGGCATGGTCCGGTTCTATCAGGTGGCGCTTTCGCCGTTTCTGGGTGGGTGCTGCCGTTTCGAACCGTCCTGTTCCGCATACGGCATCGAGGCTATACAACGGCATGGATGTCTCCGCGGACTGTGGCTCGCATTTGGACGGGTGGCGCGCTGTCACCCCTTCCATCCCGGCGGTTTTGATCCGGTACCGCCGGCGCACGATTCTGAAAGGGCAACATGAATCGAAAGGATATGGCTGTCGTTGCCGTCCTGGTGACGATCTTGATTTTGTGGCCCCATATGGACCGGTGGATCGTCCGGAAATTTTTCCCCGAGCGTTGGGCGCCGCCGGCGGTTGTTCGGACTTCGGAGGCGATCTCGTCTTCAGATGAAGAAGCGGTGCTGCGCCCGGGTGTAGAGCCGAGCGAAACGCCCATTTTACATCCCGCGCCGGAGGACGGAACGGAGCCCGTTCAGAAAACGACACCCCAGGGTTCCTCGCCACCCGTTGAAAACGAAGAGCCGGCGGATCCGGCGCGGTTGTACGTATTGCGCAATGCCCATGCGGAATACACCTTTTCCTCGCACGGCGCGGCGTTGATCTCGGCGCGTCTGCTCGATTATCGGGCCACATTCGATCGCGACAGCGAGCCGGTGTCGCTGCATTTTTCCGAAACTCCCGCGCTGGTATGGCGAAACATATCGGGCGCAGGTGGTGATTTCGAAGTGGAAGCCTCCGCGGACGGGCGCGCGCTGTCCTTCGAGCGTCGTACGCCGAGCGGGCTTCACATCCGCCGGCGCGTTGAACTGGGTGATTCCTATTTGTTACGCCTGCGTGAAGAGTGGCGGCATGCGCGCGAAAACGCCGATCCGATTCGGGTGGAAAAGCCCGAGCTGACACTCGGCCCGATGACAAACCTTCCGGGCGAGTCGCTGGTGCGCGGTCTGGCGTTTCTTGGGGTGGACACCCTCTCGCCTGGCGGTGAAAGGGTCCGTTACTGGGGCCCCAGGATGGCGAGCTGGTTCAAGGAAGAGCAGCGACCGAATCTTCCTTTCACCGTTCGCCGGCGTGTGCCGGACACGGGACGGGCGGTGGACTGGGTGGCGGTGAAGAACAAATACTTTGTACAGATTCTCCGACCGGAAGGCGGAGCCGAGGGGGCTTGGGCGGAAGCGAAACGTCTCCGCTTCCCTGAGGAGGAAATTAATCCAGCCTTTCGTCCCCGGATCGAGATCGCCTCGACAGGGGCGGCGCTAATGTTTCGAGGCGGTGCGATTCTCGCCGGTGCCGAGCCGGTCGTCCATGAAATGGAGTTTTATGTCGGGCCCAAAAAATACGCCGAGCTTCAGCGTTTGGCCTATCACCAGGCCGATGTCATGGAGTTCGGGATGTGGGGCGGCATCGGCAAGATTTTGTTGTCCACGCTCAATGGGCTCTATCGCGTAATCCCGAACTATGGTGTAGCCATCATCTTGCTGACGATCCTGATCCGCATCGTGTTCTGGCCGATCACCCACAGGGGTACGCAGAGCATGAAGCGGATGCAGGAAATTCAGCCACTCGTGAACGAGATTCGGGCAAAGTTCAAGGACAATCCGCAGCGTCAGCAGCGGGAGATCATGGCGCTTTACAAGGAGCACCGGATCAATCCCGTGAGCGGTTGCCTCCCGATGCTGATTCAGATTCCCGTTTTCATCGCATTGTTCGTTGTGTTGCGCAGTGCGATTGAGCTGCGGTTCGCGCCGTTTCTGTGGGTGCGCGATTTGAGCGAGCCGGAAAACCTGTTGGCGGGACGCTTGCCGTTCGGCCTCTCGCTCAACCTGTTGCCGCTGATCATGACCGCCACACAAATCTGGCAGCAGAGGCTCACGCCGCAGGCCGGCGATCCGTCCCAGCAGAAATTGATGACCTTCATGCCGATCATCATGTTGGTTTTCTTCTACAACTTTGCGTCGGGCCTGGTGCTCTACTGGACGACGAACCAGTGTCTGATGATCGGGCAGCAGTTAATCCAGCGTCACAGGGTGGGGAGGAAGGCCTAGAACATGACAACACCGTCATTTCCTCGAACGTGGGTGGGCGGTCTTTCGCTGCCACGGTTGATCATCGGGACGAACTGGTTCCGCGGTTATTCCCATACGAGCCGTGCCAAAGATGAATTCATACGGGAATACCAGACGCCTCAACGCATCGCTGCGGTGCTGGAGGTCTATCTCGCAGCGGGGGTGGACGCGGTGATGGGCGGCGATCTCGGCGGCGGCATGTCGGAGGCCATCTCGCGCGTCGAACAGGCCGCCGGACGGCGCATGATCCGCATCTTCACTCCGCATTTCAACCTCCGGCCCGGCGGGCCGCCGGATCAAGAGCCGGAGCGCGTGTTCGATAGATGCAAGGCAATGGGGGCGGATATCTGCATGCCGCATCAGGTCGTTACGGATGCGCTCGTGGACCGGCGGGACCGCGTCATCCGCGACCTCGACCGTTACACGGCGATGATCCGTGAACGGGGCATGATTCCGGGCCTTTCCACGCATATGGCCGAGACGATTCCTTACGCGGATGCGCAGCAAGCGGATGTCGAAACCTACATTCAGATTTACAACGCCTGGGGCTTTCTGATGCAGGTGGAGACCGACTGGGTGATGCGTATCATCGCGCAAGCGCGCAAGCCCGTGATGGTGATTAAGCCGCTGGCGTCCGGGAAGCTGCTCCCGGCCGTGGGTCTTGCCTTCGTATGGAATACGATCCGTGATTGCGACATGGTGGTACTCGGCGCGATGACGCCGGCGGAGGCGCACGAGGGGATTGAGATATCTCTCGATCTTCTCGCTCGCCGAGCGGTCGCGGTGGCGCTGCAATCCACCCGCAGCAAAGGGTCTCTGATGGCTGGGACTGGGCCGGCGTGAAAGAACATCGCCGGCCGGTCCACGAGCGGCTATCCTGGTGAGGTTACCGTAAGAAAAAAAATTAAAAAACTTGTTGACGTTAAACGCGTATTCGTTCATGGTATGGATTTGCTTATTCGTTTCAAGGCGCATCCTTGGGACGGAAGCGAATCAAAATCGAGACGATACATCAGCGAAGTTTCCACTGCTCTAAGTCGGAAACGGGCGGAGAGCAGGAGGGGATTGTTTGTCTTTTTTCATTAGGAAATGATGAACGACGGACAGGCAGGGGGCGGCGATCGGGCTGCCGTCAACGGAGGCGGCCCACGTAGCTCAGTTGGTAGAGCACGTCCTTGGTAAGGACGAGGTCAGCGGTTCAATCCCGCTCGTGGGCTCCGACGGTGGAGTGCCGCGTAACAGCTGTAAATCATCAGGCTAGACAGTTAGCAGCGAGGAGAAAAAGTCATGGCGAAAGAAAAATTCGAACGGACCAAACCCCACGTGAACGTCGGCACGATCGGTCACGTGGACCACGGCAAGACAACGCTGACAGCGGCGATCACGAAGGTGCAGTCTTTGAAGGGCTTATCAAACTACGTCAGCTATGACGAAGTGGCGAAGGCCTCAGAGTCGCAGGGTCGGCGCGACGCGACGAAGATTCTGACGATCGCGACGTCCCACGTCGAGTATCAGAGCGAGAAGCGGCACTATGCGCATGTGGACTGTCCCGGCCATGCGGACTATGTCAAGAACATGATTACCGGTGCGGCGCAGATGGATGGCGCGATTCTGGTCGTCAGCGCGGCTGATGGTCCGATGCCGCAGACGCGAGAACACATCCTGCTGGCCCGTCAGGTCGGCGTACCAACGATCGTGGTGTTTTTGAACAAGGTGGACACGGTGGACGACCCGGAGCTGCTCGATCTCGTGGAGCTGGAGATCCGAGAGCTTCTGTCGAAGTATGATTTTCCGGGCGACGAGACACCCATCATCCGTGGTTCGGCACTGGCCGCCGTCCAGGCGTCCTCGCCGGATGCGCCGGAGGCCAAATGCATCCAGGAGCTGATGGACGCGTTAGACAATTACATCAAGGAGCCCGAGCGGCCCATTGATCAGCCGTTCCTGATGCCTATCGAGGATGTGTTTTCCATTGAAGGTCGTGGCACGGTCGTCACGGGCCGTGTCGAGCGTGGTGTCATCAAGGTTGGCGATGAAGTTGAGATTGTCGGCCTGCGCGACACGCAGAAGACGACGGTGACCGGCGTCGAGATGTTTCGCAAACTGCTCGATCAGGGGCAAGCGGGCGACAACATCGGTTGTCTTTTGCGGGGTACGAAGAAAGAGGACGTTGAGCGCGGGCAGGTGCTGGCCAAGCCGGGCACGATCACGCCGCACAAGAAGTTCAAGGCGGAAGTGTATGTGCTGAACAAGGAAGAAGGCGGGCGGCATACGCCGTTCTTCAAGGGCTATCGCCCGCAGTTTTACTTCCGTACGACGGATGTCACCGGCGATATCACGCTGCCGGAAGGCGTCGAAATGGTCATGCCGGGCGACAATGTCAGCATGGAAGTCGAGCTGATTACGCCGATTGCCATGGAGAAGTATGTGCGGTTCGCGATTCGTGAGGGCGGGCGCACGGTGGGTGCCGGCCGAGTCACAGAAATTATTGCCTGAACCGGGCTGACGGGCCTCGAGGCGTTCGGCGGCGGGCCGCGTCGCCGGCATGCCGAGGGCGCCGGCCGGAGGGGGGGACTGAGAGCATGCCCCGGGAAATCATTACGTTG
Organism: uncultured bacterium; assembly: GCA_938005705.1. Classification (GTDB taxonomy): domain Bacteria; phylum Verrucomicrobiota; class Kiritimatiellia; order PWTM01; family PWTM01; genus CALLML01. The sequence goes on along the minus strand of CALLML010000057.1, from coordinate 53,017 downwards.
GCGTGTCAGGAGTGCAAACGGCGCAACTACACGACGACGAAGAATAAGAAAACGAAAACCGAACGGCTTGAGCTGCGGAAATACTGCCGGTTCGACCGTCGGCATACGGTCCACCGCGAGGTCAAGTGATCGCGTGCCCAAAGGGACAGGCCAGTAGCTCAATTGGCAGAGCACCGGTCTCCAAAACCGGTTGTTGGGGGTTCAAGTCCCTCCTGGCCTGCCATGAGTCCGGGAGAACGAGGACGAGCGTATGAACAGGATTAGGGCGCGGGTGGCGCGTGTGCGTGAGTTTGTCGGCGAGGTCTATGCCGAATTGAAGAAGTGCGCGTGGCCCACGCGCTCCGAGCTGCTGGAGTCCACGCTGGTGGTCATTGTGTCGATGGTATTGATGGCGGCTTATGTGGGGGCGTGTGATGCCGTGCTGCTGGGGCTGTTGCGGGTGATCTTGCGTTAGGAGCCGAGGATTCGTGATGCGTGCGGCCGATTGCAGAGGGCGCGCATCGCGCAGACGGGGCACAGAAACATGGAAAAACAGTGGTTTGTTTTACATACCCTGTCCGGCCAGGAAAACCGGGTAAAGGAGAGCCTCGAACGCCGGGCCCGTCTGGAAGAAATGGGTGAATGGGTGGGCGAGGTGCTGGTGCCGACCGAGAAGGTGGCGGAAACAAAAAGTCATCGCCGAACGACGACGGTGAAAAAGTTCTTTCCCGGCTACGTGTTGGTGAACTTGGCCCTTTATACCGACCAGAAAACGATCAACGAACGGGTTTGGTATTTCATTCACGAGACCCAGGGGGTGATCGGTTTTATCGGCGGCGACCGTCCCGTGCCGTTGCGACCGGAAGAAGTCGAGGTGATTCTCCGGCAGGTGGAGGAAAAGAAGGATAAGGTGCGGCCGAAGGTGACTTTCGAACCCGGTGAGACTGTGACGATCACGGAAGGGCCATTTCAAAATTTCAGCGGGGTGGTGGAGGAAGTGGATCCCGAACACGGCAAGCTGAAGGTTTCGGTTTCGATTTTCGGCCGCTCGGCCCCCGTGGAACTCGAGTACTCGCAAGTGGAGAGGGGATGATCCCCAAGGGGTGAACGGACCATGGCGAAAAAAGTTACAGGCGTGATTCGGCTGCAAATACCCGCCGGCCAGGCGAATCCGGCACCGCCGGTGGGCCCTGCGCTGGGCCAGCAGGGCGTGAATATCATGCAGTTTTGCAAGGAGTTCAACGCGGCTACCCAGAGTCAAGCGGGACTGATGATCCCGGTGGTGATCACCGTGTATCAGGACAAGTCGTTCACGTTTATCACCAAGAGTCCGCCGGCGGCCGTGCTCCTCAAAAAAGCCGCGGGCATCGCCAAGGGATCGCCGACGCCGAACCGGGAAAAGGTGGGCAAGGTCACGCGCGCACAGGTCGAGGAGATCGCCAAGGCGAAACAGAAAGATCTCAACGCGTCCGATCTGGCGCAGGCGGTCCGGATTATCGAGGGAACCGCCCGCAGCATGGGCATTGAGGTGGTGTGATTATGGCGACACACGGCAAGAAATATCGGCGAGCGGCCGCGGAAATCGACCGCGCCCGTTCCTATACGTTGGAGGAAGCCACGGCGTTCATTAAGGCGCATCCGATGGCCCGTTTCGACGAAACGATCGAACTGGCCTTCAGGCTGGGCGTGGATCCGTCCAAATCGGATCAGAGCGTCCGCGGGACGGTGGGGCTTCCCCACGGCACCGGCAAGAAAATCCGCGTCATCGTTTTTGCGGATGGTCCCGCGGCAGACGCGGCGCGCGAGGCCGGCGCGGACGAAGTCGGTTTTTTGGATCTCGTGGCGAAGGTGCAGGGAGGCTGGACCGATTTCGATGTGGCGATCGCCACGCCAGATGCGATGAAGGAGGTCCGCAAACTCGGTAAGGTCCTCGGGCCGCGGGGGTTGATGCCAAATCCAAAAACTGGAACCGTCACAACGGATACGGCCTCGGCAGTTAAACAATTCAAGGCTGGTCGCGTGGAGTTCCGAATGGATCGCAACGGCAATGTGATGGTGCCGATTGGCAAGGCGTCGTTCACATCGGAGGCGATCGTGGCGAACGCGCAGGCGGTCATTGACGCTGTGCGGGCCGCGCGGCCCCCGTCAGCGAAGGGCGTCTACATCAAGCGATGCACGATGTGTTCGACGATGGGGCCGGGCTTGCACTTGACAGTGCGAGATGTGATGGCGTGAGCGGAAAGGCGACGATGAAGACGAACAAAACCTATCGGCCGGAAAAGGAGGCGATCGTCGAGGAGATTCGCCGGGATGTGGAAGGATCCTCTTTCGTGTTTCTTGCGGAGAACCGGGGACTCGCCGTGGATCGCATAACGGAGCTACGGCGCCGGCTTCGCACGACGAGAGCGCGGGTTCGGGTGGTGCCGAACCGCCTGTTTCTCCAAGCGGTGAACGGTCTGCCGGCGGCGGCACTGAAACCCGCTCTCCACGGCCCCACGGCTATGATCGCCGGATCGGGGGATGCGGCTGAGGCGGCGCGGGTAATCGCACAGTTTGGAAAAGAAACACAGATGATCGCTGCGAAAGGGGGCGTATTGGAAGGGCGGCCCATTTCCGCGGCGGAAATCCAAGCACTGGCGGCGTTGCCGTCGAAGCCCGTGTTGCAGGCGCAGTTGGTCGGCGCGCTGGCCGCGCCGCTGCGCGCGTTGGCGGGCACGCTGCAGGCGAAACTGACCAGCCTTTTGTATGTGTTGAAAGCAGTGGAAAAGAAAAAAGCGGAATCGTCCTCGGCTGCGTGAAGCGGCCGGTGACGCCGCGAGGGTTGAACAGGGCAGGTCGAACCTGCCATAGCGTAAATCAGTAAGGAGCAGGAATATGGCGGAAACTGTGCAGTTAGAAGGGAAAATGGCCGAGTTCGTTTCATGGATCGAGGGGATCAGCGTCCTCGAACTTTCGAAACTCGTGAAGGTCTTGGAGGAGCGACTCGGCGTCACGGCGGCGGCGCCCGTGGCGGTGGCCGCGCCGGCTGCGGGCGGTGCGCCGGCGGCCGCGGCGACAGAGGAAAAGACCGAATTCACCGTGGTGCTGGCTGCGGCGGGCGCGCAGAAGATCCAAGTGATCAAGGAGCTCCGCGCATTGACCAACTTGGGCCTCAAAGAGGCGAAGGACTTGGTGGACGGCGCTCCGAAGACGATCAAGGAAGGCGTAAGCAAGAAAGAGGCCGAAGAAATCAAGGCGAAACTGGAGGCCGCCGGGGCCAAGGTCGAAATCAAGTGATAAGGCGACGATAATGCGAGAGGGCCTGGTGCCGAAGTTGGGCGCTAGGGGGTGTTCTTTTCGGGATTCTTACCGAAAGGTTGGACATGGTCCAGAGAACGAATTTCGGCCGATTGAAGGATGTCATCGAGCCGCCGGATCTGATTGAGATACAGACGCGTTCTTACCGGGATTTTCTGCAGATGGATGTGCCGTCCGTGCGGCGCAAGCACATCGGCCTGCAGGCGGTGTTCCGGGAGGTCTTTCCGATCGAAAGTTATGACGGTCAGAGCGTGCTCGATTTCGTCAAATACGAAATCGCGCCTCCGAAGATGGGGCCGATTGAAAGCCTAGCAGAGGGCGGTTCCTATACGGCGTCGCTCTATGTGACCTTCCGCCTCAAGGACCCTCGTGAGGTCCGCGAGGAAGAGGTGTACATGGGCGAAATTCCACTCATGACCGAACAGGGCAGCTTCATCGTGAATGGCGCTGAGCGAGTCGTGGTCAGCCAGTTGCACCGGTCGCCCGGCATCTGTTTCGAAAGTTCCGTTCACCCCAATGGCACGGACCTGTACTCGTTCCGCATCATTCCCGATCGCGGGTCGTGGATCGAGGTGCAGTTTGACGCCTCCGATCTGCTCTACGTCTACCTGGATCGGAAAAAAAGGCGTCGAAAGTTCCTCGTGTCCACGTTTCTACGGGCGTTAGGCTATAGCACGGATGCCGAGCTTCTTGGCCTCTTTTACACAATTGAGAATCTCTCGCTCAAGGGGCGAGTGCCGGATGAGGCGCTTACGCATCGCGTGCTGGCGGCCGACTGTGTCGACGCGGATTCACAGTCGGTGATTGCTCGTGCATACGAGCCGCTTACCCGGGATCTCGTCCAGCAGATGCAGGCCATCGGTCTGACCTCGGTGGATGTCGTCAACGTCTCTTGGGATGAGGGTCTCTTGCTGAAGAGCATTCGCAAAGATCCAACCCACTCGATGGACGAGGCGTTGAAAGACCTGTACACGAAGCTGCGGCCTGGCGATCCGCCGACCGTCTCGAACGCCCGCCAGTTGCTTAAACGCATCTTTTTTGACGAGCGTCGGTACGACCTGACCCGCGTCGGCCGGTACAAGATTCAACAGAAGCTGGGCCGGAACATCGGCGGTGAATCACGCGTGCTCGTGAAGGAAGACGTGGTAGAAGGCATCCGCTACCTGATCAACCTTCGCCGCGGGGAGGGGACGCTGGACGATATCGATCACCTTGGCAGCCGGCGGGTTCGGACAGTGGGCGAGTTGTTGGAAGGTCAGTGTCGGCTGGGTCTCGCGCGCATGGAACGGCTTGTCCGCGAACGGATGACGATTTTCGACACTTCGGTGGAGAAGCTCACGCCGCAGAAACTGATCAATCCGAAAACCCTTGCGGCCGTGATCCGGGATTTCTTCGGCCGGGGCCAGCTCAGTCAGTTTATGGATCAAACCAATCCCCTGTCCGAGTTGACCCACAAGCGGCGATTGAGCGCGCTCGGTCCCGGTGGTTTGAGTCGCGACCGGGCTGGTTTCGAAGTGCGTGATGTGCACTCGAGCCACTATGGTCGCATTTGTCCGATTGAGACGCCGGAAGGTCCGAACATTGGTCTGATCTCCTCGTTGAGCATGTTCGCGCGCATCAATGAGTTCGGTTTTCTGGAAAGTCCCTACCGCAAAGTCGTTGATGGTCGAGTTCTGGATGAGGTGGAATACCTGACAGCCGATGAGGAAGAGACTTTTGTGATCGCGCAGGCGAACGCGCCGCTCGACGCGCAAAACCGTTTCGTCAACGAGACGGTGATGGTCCGCATGCGCGGAGAGTTCCGGGAAGTGCCTCGCAACCGTGTGCAGTACATGGATGTTTCGCCCAAGCAGGTGGTCAGCGTGGCCGCCGCGTTGATTCCTTTTTTGGAGCACGACGACGCGAATCGCGCGCTGATGGGATCGAACATGCAGCGCCAGGCGGTCCCTCTGTTGCGGAGCGAGGCCCCATATGTCGCGACGGGCAATGAGGCCCGTGTGGCGCACGATTCTCGCGTGCTGGTCACGGCGACTGCGCCGGGGCGGGTCGCGTACGTCTCCGGTTCAAAGATCATCGTTTCCGAGAACGGCGAGATGCCGACAAAGACGACACCGCCGGATCAGTATCAAGTGTACAAGCTGCGGAAATTCATGCGATCGAATGCCGGCACCTGCTTCAATCAAAAGCCGATCGTGCGCGTCGGCCAACGGGTGAAGAAGGGCGATGTGCTGGCCGACGGCCCTGCGACGCAGGACGGGGAGTTGGCACTCGGAAAGAATGTGCTCGTCGCCTTCATGCCGTGGGGGGGCTATAACTTCGAAGATGCCATCCTCATCAATGAACGGCTCGTAGCCGAAGACACGTTCACTTCGATCCATATTGAAGAGTTCGAATGTGGCGCGCGGGACACCAAGTTGGGGCCGGAGGAAATCACGCGCGATATTCCGAACGTCGGCGAGGAGGCGCTGAAGAATCTGACGCATGGTGGCGTGGTGCGGATCGGAGCCGAGGTCAAGCCAGGCGATATTCTCGTGGGCAAAATTACGCCGAAGACGGAAACCGAGTTGGCGCCTGAGGAGCGTTTGCTGCGGGCGATCTTTGGCGAAAAGGCGGCCGAAGTACGCGACACGTCGCTGCGGGTTCCGAGCGGAACCTACGGTATCGTGATGGATGTGCGTATGGCCAGTCATGACGACGAGAAAAGCGCCAAGCAAACGCGTCTGTCCGCGAAGGACCGGCGTCAACAGCTGCGCGCGATTCAGGAGGAGTATCGGCAGAAGCAGCAGCAGTTGATGGAAGATCTGACGAACGCGCTGGCCAATAATCTGCTCGGGGAAAAAATTCCCCTGGATGTGGTCAACGTGGAGACCGGCGAAAAGATCATTCCAGCCAACCGCAAGATCACGAAAACGCTGTTACGAAAACTGGCCGCCGCTCGTGAGCATATTGAGATTGATGCCAGTCCGATTCAAATCAAGATTCAGTCTATTCTCTCCGACTACAACCATCGTTTTGCCGAACTGGCAAACGAGGAGGCGGAGGCGCGGGAACGGCTGGAGAGCGGCGATGAGGTCGAACCGGGTATCATCAAGCAGGTCAAGGTTTATATTGCCTCGAAGAAGAAGCTCTCCGTCGGCGACAAGATGGCCGGTCGCCACGGCAACAAGGGAGTGATCGCGAAGATTGTCCCCGAGGAGGACATGCCGTTCCTGCCGGACGGAACGCCGGTAGATATCGTGCTGAACCCCCTCGGCGTGCCCTCGCGGATGAACGTAGGGCAGGTGCTCGAAACGCATCTCGGATGGGCGTGCAAGATGCTCGGTTTGTACGCAACCACGCCGATTTTTGACGGTATTTCGGAGGAGCGCATTCGTGAACTGCTGAAGCAAGCCGGCCTGCCAGAAGATGGCAAGACGATTCTCTATGACGGTCGCACGGGCGAACCGTTCGACCAGCGGGTCGTTGTGGGCGTCATCTATATGATGAAGTTGCACCACCTCGTGACCGACAAAATTCACGCTCGGGCAGTCGGGCCCTACTCGCTGGTGACTCAGCAGCCACTCGGTGGCAAGGCTCAATACGGAGGGCAGCGCTTCGGCGAGATGGAGGTGTGGGCAATGGAGGCCTACGGTGCCGCCTACGCCCTGCAGGAGCTGCTCACAGTCAAGAGTGATGATCTTACGGGCCGCACGCGGATCTACGAGTCCATCGTCAAAGGTGAAAACACGCTGGAGTCTGGTGTGCCGGAATCGTTCAACGTGTTGATGAAGGAAATGCAATCGCTTGCGCTGGATGTGCGAGTCTTCCGCGCAGGTGAATGAGGGGAAACGTGACGGGCATTTGAGGAGTGATCATGGCCGATACAAGTACAGCCGCTCAGGTTCTGGGGCTCGCCCCTGCGGACGGGTTTGATTCCGTTGGCATCGCGCTGGCGTCGCCGGAGACGATCCGTTCCTGGAGCCACGGTGAGGTGAAAAACCCGGAAACGATTAATTACCGAACATTTAAGCCCGAAAAGGGCGGTCTGTTTTGTGAACGTATTTTTGGCCCGACGAAGGATTGGGAATGCAGTTGCGGAAAGTACAAGCGCATCAAGTATAAAAATGTCATTTGCGATCGCTGTGGCGTGGAGGTGACGCAGTCCAGGGTTCGACGGGAGCGCATGGGGCACATCGAGCTGGCGGTGCCCGTTTCGCACATCTGGTTTTATAAATGCACGCCCAGCCGTATGGGTCTGGTGCTGGACCTGACCCTGCGTGCGCTCGAACGCGTCCTCTATTATGAGGATTATATTGTTATTGATCCTGGCGATACGCCCTTGAAGGAACGGCAACTGCTCAGTGAACAGGAATATCGGGAGGCGCAGGCTCAGTACGGGGATGTCTTCGTCGCGAAAATGGGGGCCGAGGCCATCCGGGACCTCCTTAAAGCGATCGATTTGGACCGGGATATTGCGCGCCTTGAGGAGGAAATGGAAGCTACGCGCAGTAAACAGAATCGCAAAAAACTGACCAAGCGCATCAAGCTCCTGGAGGGCTTTCGCTCGAGCGGAACCCGGCCCGAGTGGATGGTTTTGGAAGTGCTTCCGGTGATTCCGCCCGACTTACGGCCGCTTGTGCCGCTGGAGGGCGGGCGCTTCGCCACCTCGGATCTCAATGATCTGTATCGCCGGGTGATCAACCGGAACAATCGTCTGCGCAATCTGCTGCAGTTGAAGACGCCGGATGTCATCATCCGTAATGAGAAACGCATGTTGCAGGAAGCGGTGGATGCATTGTTCGACAATGGACGCCACGGGCGCGCCGTGACGGGCGCCGGCAACCGCCCTCTCAAATCGTTGTCCGACATGTTGCGCGGCAAACAAGGCCGATTCCGCCAGAACCTGCTGGGTAAGCGCGTGGATTATTCGGGGCGCTCCGTCATCGTCGTCGGGCCGGAGCTGCGGATGCACGAGTGCGGTCTGCCGAAAAAAATGGCGCTGGTGCTCTTCGAGCCGTTCATCATTCGGCGGCTGAAGGAACGAGGCGTCGTTCATACGGTGCGCAGCGCCAAGAAGATGATTGAGCGTGAGACGGAGGAGGTCTGGGACGTGCTCGATGAAGTGACGCGCGGGCACACAGTCATGTTGAACCGCGCTCCGACACTACACCGGTTGAGCATTCAGTCCTTCGAGCCTGTGTTGATCGAGGGGGAGGCCATTCGGATTCATCCGCTGGTCTGCACGGCATACAACGCCGACTTCGACGGAGATCAGATGGCTGTCCATGTGCCGCTCTCTGTCGAGGCGCAATTGGAGTCCCGCCTGCTGATGCTGGCGCCCAATAATATTTTCTCGCCTTCCAGCGGAAAGCCCATCACGACGCCCACTCAGGATATCGCACTGGGCTGCTACTACATGACATCGGATTCGCAGGAAAACCGTATTCGAATGCGGCAGAGTAAATCAGAGACCATCGTCCACCTGCCGATTTTTGCGGATGCCGACGAGGTGCATACGGCCTATGACGAGGGCGCCGTGGGTATCCATGACCGGATCCGCCTGCGCAATCCGGACTACCAACGGAATACGGAATTCGGCGACAAGGACGCGCCGGTGATCGTAACGACGGTGGGACGGGTGTTCTTCAATGAGATTTGGCCGGATGCCTTCGGGTTCTGGAACCAGGTGGTGAAAAAGAAGAACCTGACGGATTTGATCTGGCGCTGCTATCAGGTCGCCGGCCATGCGGAGACCGTGAAGGTGCTGGACCGCCTCAAAGAGATGGGATTCGAATATGCGACGCGGGGGGGCATTTCGATTGGCATGGTGGATATGATTATCCCCGCCGCCAAGCAGGAGATGCTCGCCGCCGCTCGCCGGCAGGTGGCCATGGTGGAGGAACAATACCGCCGAGGGGTTATCACCGACGGCGAGCGATACAATAAGATCGTGGATATCTGGACGCATGCCACCGAGGAAATCTCCAACGCGCTCTACCGCGAGCTGGAATTCAACGCCGTCAATACCGGCCATGCATATGCACAACCGGACCTCAATCCAATCTTTATGATGGTGGATTCAGGAGCACGCGGCAGCCGGCAGCAGATCCGCCAGTTATCGGGGATGCGCGGTCTGATGGCGAAGCCTTCGGGCGAGATCATTGAGCGACCTATCACCTCGAATTTCCGCGAAGGCCTCAGCGTCCTGGAATACTTCATCAGCACACATGGCGCACGCAAGGGTCTGGCGGACACTGCGCTCAAAACCGCAGACGCCGGTTATCTGACCCGCCGTCTCGTGGACGTCGCGCACGATGTCATCATCATCGAAGAAGACTGTGGCACGCTGAATGGCATCGAGGTCGAGGCGATCTGCGAAGGCGACGAGGACCTGGTCCCTCTGGCGCAGCGAGTGGTTGGGCGTACGGCGCTCGACGACCTGCGCGCTCCCGACGGGCGCTTGATTGTGGCGGCAGGGCAGGAGATCGACGAGGTGGCGGCCGCCGCATTGGTGGCCGCGGGTATTGAGCGGGTGCGCATTCGCAGCGTGTTGACGTGCGAGTCCGTGCGGGGCGTATGTGTTCGCTGCTATGGTCGCAATCTGGCGACGAACCGGCCTGTGGCGTTGGGCGAAGCGGTTGGCATCATTGCGGCGCAGTCCATCGGAGAGCCGGGTACGCAGTTGACCATGCGGACCTTCCATATCGGCGGCACGGCGAGTTCGGTTTTCAAGCAACCCCAGATCATCGCTAAGCACGATGGCATAATTCGATATACCGATCTACGGGTAGTCCGGGCACAGGACGGCACCTACATCGCGTTGAACAAAAACGGGTCGGTGGGCATTTATGATGAATCCGGACGCGAGCTGGAGCGACATTCACCGGTCATTGGTGCTGTGATTGCTGTTCCCGACGGCGGCCGGGTCAAAAAGGGACAGAGCTTCATTAAGTGGGATCCGTACAACGTCCCCATTCTGTCCGAGCACGCCGGCGTGATCGAACTCCGGGATTTCATTGAGGGCGTCACTATGCGCCGCGAACAGGACCCGACGACGGGCGTCGAGGAACGCGTGGTGATGGAGCACAAGGAGAACCTCCATCCGCAGATCGTTATTAGGGACGCCAAGACCAAGGAGGTGTTGAGTTTCTATCCCATTCCGGCGGGCGCGCATGTGACCGTATCGGCGAATGCGGAGGTGCGGCCGGGCGCGATGCTGGCCAAAACGCCGCGAAAAGTCATACGGACAAAGGACATCACCGGCGGCCTGCCCCGCGTGGCGGAGTTGTTCGAGGCGCGACGGCCGAAAGACGCCGCCGAGATCGCCAAGATCGACGGGGTGGTTGAATTTGGTGGCACCATCAAGGGACGTCGCCGCCTCGTGGTGAGAGATCCTGTGACGGGCGACGAGGAAGAACACCTCATCCCGATGGGCAAGCATATTATCGTCTACCAGGGGGACCGCGTGCATAAGGGGCAGCAACTGACAGAGGGTCCCGTAGTTCCCCAGGAGGTGCTGGAAGTTTGCGGCCCGAAGGATTTGCAGGAGCACTTGCTGAATGAGGTTCAGCAAGTGTATCGCTTGCAGGGGGTGGAGATCAACGACAAGCATATTGAGATCATCGTTCGCCAAATGCTCCGAAAGGTCCGGATTACAAATCCCGGCGATACGGAATTTCTCTGGGGCGAGCAAGTGGAGCGGCACTATTTTCAGGAAGTCAATCGGAAGGCGGTGGCCGAAGGCAAGCGCCCCGCAGAAGCGCAACCAGTGCTGCTGGGCATCACCAAGGCGGCGCTCGAAACCGAAAGCTTCATCTCCGCGGCCTCGTTCCAGGACACGACGCGTGTGTTGACCGACGCCGCCACCCTGGGTCGCCGCGATCTATTGCGCGGCTTCAAAGAGAATGTCATCATCGGCCACTTGATCCCGGCAGGAACAGGGTATCCACGCTACCGGCATGTGCGGGTTGTTCCCAAGGGGGAACCCATTTCGATCGAAGAGATGCTGGGCGATCGGCTAGCGGAGGAGCCACGGTCGCCCTCGCGATGATTGGAGTTGCGCAAAAACAGAAGTGGCGAATATAATTGAAGCTTTGCGTCTGATAGAAGAAAGGGATTCCATGCCGACAATCAATCAACTCGTTAAACGGGGGCGCAGGCCGCTGCGAAAGAAAGGCCGGTCTCCGGCGCTCACGCGCTGCCCACAGCGACGCGGGGTGTGCCTCTTGGTCAAGACCATGACGCCGAAAAAACCCAACTCGGCGCTGCGCAAAATTGCACGCGTGCGCCTGACGAACGGTTATGAGGTCACCGCCTATATCCCGGGCGAAGGCCATAACCTGCAGGAGCACAGCATGGTGCTCGTTCGGGGCGGGCGAGTCAAAGATCTTCCGGGTGTGCGGTATCACATCATTCGCGGCACGCTGGACGCGCTCGGTGTAGAATCGCGTCGGCGTGGGCGTTCGAAGTACGGGGCCAAACGCCCCCAGAAAACCTCTGAAAAGAAATAAACGGCTATGGCACGAAGACATCGAGCTGAAAAGCGTCCGGTTGTACCCGATGTGCGCTATAACAGCGAACTCGTCGGACGGATGATCAATGTGTTGATGCATCGCGGCAAAAAATCTGTGGCGCAGCGCATCGTTTACGGCGCGATTAAGCAGGTGGCGAAGAAAATTGAGGGCGATCCGTTGGAAACTTTACAGCGCGCGATCGACAATATCCGTCCTCATCTTGAGGTGAAATCGAGACGGGTCGGCGGCGCGACCTATCAAGTGCCGGTCGAAGTCAGCCCCGATCGTCAGGTTGCGTTGGCGATGCGGTGGCTGCGTCAGTTTGCACGGGCCCGCAAGGGTCTGCCGATGGAGCGCGCTCTCGCGACCGAGATCATGGATGCCTACAACAATCAGGGCGCCGCGGTGAAGAAACGGGAAGATACGCACAAAATGGCGCAAGCCAATAAGGCATTCGCGCATTATCGCTGGTAAATACCCAATTATCGCCTCATGGTTACCGCCTTGGAACATTCCGAACAGATCCCGATGGGAGCGTCGACCGTCGCCCGTGGTGAGGCAGCGGGCCGACGCTGTTCCATCGCTCAGGTGCGAAACTTCGGGATCGTCGCTCATATTGATGCGGGCAAGACGACGGTTTCGGAACGTATCCTCTATTACACGGGTCGGGTCCATAAAATGGGCGAGGTGCACGACGGCAACACGGTGATGGACTGGATGCCGCAGGAACAGGAACGCGGCATCACGATCACCAGCGCAGCGACGACCTGTTTCTGGCGGGATCGCCAGCTCAATCTCATCGACACGCCCGGTCATGTAGATTTCACGGCCGAGGTGGAGCGCTCGCTGCGTGTGCTCGACGGCGCCATCGGCGTTTTTTGCGCCGTAGCGGGCGTCCAGCCCCAGTCCGAGACCGTTTGGCGGCAGGCGCAAAGCTACGGCGTTCCGCGCATTGCTTTCATCAACAAGATGGATCGGATCGGGGCGCGTTTTGCCTGGGTAGTGGATCATATCCGCGCTCGGTTGAAAGCCCCCCTGGCGGTTCTGCAGCTGCCGATCGGCGAGGGGGATACGTTCCGGGGCGTGGTGGACCTCCTCCGAATGGACACGCTGACGTTTTCCGAGGAAGACCAGGGGGCCCGCGTGTTCCACGGGCCGCTGCCGGATCATCTGCGTGCGGCGGCGGAGGCCGCTCGCGCCGCCCTTGTCGAAGCCGTGGCCGAACAGAGCGAGACCGTGCTTAACGCCTTCTTGAATTCGCCCGATGTGCCGGTGGATGTATTGATGGCCGGCATCCGCGAGGCGACTGTAGCCAACCGCCTGGTTCCGTTGCTGTGTGGATCGGCTTTACGAAACAAGGGCATCCAGCCATTGCTGGACGCGATCGTCGATTTTCTGCCCTCGCCGGCCGATGTGCCTCCCGTCACGGGAACCCATCCGAAGACCGGCGCCGAGGTTCAGCGACGCCCCGATGAGCGTGAACCGCTGAGTGCGCTCGTGTTTAAGGTGTCGCACGATCCCTTTTTCGGCAAGATGCTGTTCACGCGCGTCTATTCTGGCGTGTTGCGGAAGGGCGCGAATGTCTGGAATCCCCGTGCGCGGTCGCGCGAGCGAGTCGCCCGGCTCCTGGAAATCCATGCAAACCAGCGGCGCGATGTAGAGGCGCTATACGCGGGTGAAATCGGGGGGATTGTCGGTGTGCGTGGGGCCACGACCGGCGACACGCTTTGTACGGAGAATCAGCCGCTGCTGCTCGAAGCGATCGCGTTTCCCGAACCCGTCATCGCCATGGCGGTCGAGCCGAAGAGCGCCGCGGATCGCGCCGGGCTCGAGGCTGCCCTGCGGGCGCTGGCCGATGAAGATCCGACCTTTCGGGTCCGGGTAGACACGGAAACCGGCCAGACGATCATTAGTGGAATGGGGGAACTGCATCTCGAGATCGCGACGGACCGCATCTTCCGCGAGTTTAAAGTCCAGGCCAACGCGGGCCGCCCGATGGTCTCGTTCCGGGAGACGATCCGGGAGCCTGCAGAAGCGGAACACGTGTTTCGACGTGAGATCGGCGGCCGACTTCGCTTCGCGCGCCTTCACGTGGCCGTGGCACCCCGCGAGCGGGGCGCCGGTAACGATATTGAAATCACAGTCGGTCCGGAGGTGCTGCCTGCGGAGTTCCGCGGGCCCGTGGAAGAAGGTCTGCGCGACGGACTTTCGGCGGGCGTCCTCGGCGGGTTCGCCGTGATGGATGTTGCCGTGCGCGTTACAGCGTCAGAGTTTCACCCGACCGAATCCAACGATGTGGCGTTTCGCACGGCGGCGACGCTGGCGCTGCGTGAGGCGCTAAAAGCGGCAAAGCCGGCGATTCTTGAACCCGTAATGGCTCTGGAAATCATTACGCCCAACGAACACCTCGGCGACATTTTGAATGATCTAAATACCCGGCGCGCGCGCGTGCGGGAAATGGAGGCGCGCGAGGACGCCCAGATTGTCCGGGCGGATGCGCCACTGATGGAGCTTTTTGGCTACGCGACGCGGCTGCGATCTTTATCCAAGGGGCGAGCCACCTGCGCGATGGAGCCGCGGTGCTTCGAGGAGGCGCCGGAGTCCTTGTGGGCGCGAATATTGCATCGTTGAAAGGCGGAACAGCATGAGTGGGCAACGCATACGCATTCGATTGAGAGGGTATGACTACCGGGTGCTCGATCAGTCCACCCGGGAAATTGTGGAGACAGCCAAACGGACGGGCGCGCGCGTCGCCGGCCCGATTCCGCTCCCGACCCGCGTGGAGCGTTATACGGTCAACCGAAGTCCGCACGCGGACAAGAAATCCATGGAGCAGTTTGAAATCCGAACGCACAAAAGGGTGCTGGATATCATCGAACCGACCGCACGCACGGTGGACGAGCTGAAAAAACTCAACCTGCCGGCGGGTGTGGACATCATGATCCGGGTGTGAGCATGAATGAGTTGCTGGGCAGAAAATTGGGGATGACCCGCGTGTACGACGCCGACGGACGGCAGGTTCCGGTCACAGTGATCGAGGCGGGGCCGTGCATGGTTGTGCAGCGAAAGACCGTCGAACGAGACGGCTACAGCGCCGTACAGTTGGGTTTCGCCGCCCGCCGAGAAGGCGGGTTAAGCAAAGCCGCCAGGGGGCGATTCAAGAAGGCCGGGGTGGTGCCGCAACGCCATTTGGCTGAAGTGCGGGTGCCGAATGATGATCCCGTGGCTCCGGGACAGGAGGTAACGGCGGCGATTTTCGAGGTTGGGGGCTATGTAGACATTACGGCCGTAACCAAAGGACGGGGTTTTCAGGGCGTGATGAAACGGCATGGAATGGCCGGCCAGCCGGCGGCTCACGGGCATACCATGCATCGTCGACCGGGTTCGGTCGGCATGCGCGAGGAGCCGGGTCGCATTCTGAAAAACAAGCGGATGCCCGGCCATATGGGAGGCGTGCGCGTCACGACCCAGAACCTACGGATCGTTGCGCTGCGACCCGAAGACCATGCGCTCCTCGTGGAAGGATCGGTGCCAGGTCCGGTGGGCGGTATTGTTCGGGTGCGCAAGGCATTGAAGAAGGCGATGAAAGCGTCATGAGCAAGATACCGGTTATGAATCTAGCGGGTGAGCCTCGCGGCGAGTGGGAAGTCGCCGATGAGCTGCTCGTGTGGGATAAGGGCGGTCCGGCGGTGCATGCGGCGGTTGTCGCCCATCGCGCGGCGGTGCGTGCGGGTACGGCCTCGACCTTGCGCAAGGGAGAGGTGGCTGGCAGCAACAAAAAGCCTTGGCGGCAGAAGGGCACGGGACGCGCGCGCGCGGGAAATCGCCGATCGCCGATCTGGCGCGGCGGCGGAGTCGCCTTCGGACCAAAGCCGCGGGACTACGTCC
Source organism: uncultured bacterium (assembly GCA_938005705.1). Lineage (GTDB taxonomy): Bacteria > Verrucomicrobiota > Kiritimatiellia > PWTM01 > PWTM01 > CALLML01. The sequence continues at coordinate 37,361 of CALLML010000057.1, read as the reverse complement.
TGCGCCTGCCGAAAAAAGCGGCGCGATTGGCTTTTCGGCGTGCGTTGAGCGAGAAAATCGCGGCGGGGTCTGTCGCCTTAGTCGAAGACCTGACGCTGCCAGAGCCTAAGACAAAACATGTGGCGGATGTGGTTCGGCGCCTGCAGGCGGAGCGGGGCGTCCTCATCGTCGTGGAACGTGTGGATCCCGTGCTCGCGCGGGCGGCGCGTAATCTCCCGCGAGTGGAGGTGCGCACGGCCGCCGATGTGAGCACGTATGACGTATTGCGATGGCCCCGTCTGATCGCGACGCGCGGGGCCATGGAAGCACTTGAAGGCCGTCTGCGAATGGCGGCGGGGAGGACGGCGTGAAAGCGGCCACTCAGGTGATTCGGAAAGTGTTGGTGACGGAAAAGAGCACGCGCCTGACGCAGGCAGAAAATAAGTATTTATTTCACGTGGACGCTCGCGCAACCAAGTCCGACATCCGGCGCGCGGTCGAGGAGCTGTTTAACGTTCATGTGGTTGGAGTCAACACGATGGTGCGCGGGGGAAAGAAAAAACGCGAACGCACGCCGAATTTTGGACGGACGTCGGATTGGAAACGGGCCGTTGTGACGTTAAAGGCAGGCGACAGTATCCCGTTGCAGTGAGGCAAAGATCATGTCTTTGAAAAAGAGCAAACCTTACACGCCCAGCCGGCGATTCACCGAGCTGCCGGCGTTTGACGAGATAACGAAACACGAGCCGGAGGCGCGCCTGTTGCGTCCGATGAAATCCCGTGCGGGCCGGAACGCTCAGGGGCATATTACGATTCGTCATCGGGGGGGAGGCCATAAGCGTCGGTACCGTGTGGTTGATTTTCGCCGTGACAAGAGGGGTATCCCCGCGCGGGTGGCCGCGATCGAGTACGATCCGAATCGTTCGGCGCGACTGGCCCTGCTAGTGTACGCAGATGGCGAAAAACGGTACATTCTGGCGCCCGAGGGCTTGCAGGTCGGCGCTACGGTGATGGCGGGCGAAAACGCCGAGGCCGCCATTGGTCACGCAATGCCATTGTCGAAAGTGCCGCCGGGGCTGCCGCTGCACGCTGTGGAGCTGCGTCCGGGCGCCGGGGCCCAGATTGCGCGCGCCGCGGGCCAGACGGTGCAGTTGATGGCGCGCGAGGGCGGGTACGCAACGTTGCGCCTACCCTCGGGGGAAATCCGGCGTGTGCCGGAAACTTGTTACGCGACGATCGGTCAGGTCGGGCACATTGAGCATGAGAACGTTTCGCTGGGAAAGGCGGGGCGCAAGCGGTGGCTGGGTATACGGCCTACGGTGCGCGGCGTGGCGATGAATCCGGTGGATCACCCGATGGGCGGCGGCGAAGGCCGTACGTCCGGCGGCGGCCACCCGGTCTCGCCATGGGGCAAGCTGGCCAAGGGCAAAAAAACCCGGCGGCCCAGGCGTGCTTCGGATCGCTTCATCATTCAGCGGAGGAAGAAATAGGCCATGGCACGTTCAATCAAAAAGGGTCCTTTCGTTGACGAGAAGCTGATGAAACGAGTCGAGCGGCTGAACCAGAGCGGCGAGCGGCGGCAAATCCGCACGTGGTCGCGTCGTTCGATGATTGTGCCGGAATTCGTGGGGCACACCTTCTTGGTGCACAACGGCCGGACCTTTACGTCGGTATTCGTGACCGAGAACATGGTGGGGCATAAACTGGGAGAATTTTCGTCGACGCGCACGTTCCGCAAACACGGCGCAGCAACAGATAAAACGGTGGCGCTCAAGTAAGTGGGTTGTTGTTTGCCGCTTGACTTGAGCCGTCGAGCGAATAGGATGCCGGGCTTCTGCCGCTGGAAAGAGCGGTGACGGCACGAAGGATCTTCAAGCCGTCAACCCGCCGGGCGAACCCGCAGATGGGATGAAACGGGATCATGGATATTACAGCCAAAGCCAGATATGTGAGGATTTCGCCGAGAAAGGCACGGGACTTGGCTCGCGCCCTGCAGGGACGCACCGTGACCGAGGCGCTGCAGGTGGTGGAGGTCAATGAGCGCAAAGCGGCCCGGTTGATCGGCAAGACGTTGAAGTCGGCCATCGCAAATGCGGAAAATGTTCATCATATCCCGGCGGATGGGCTGCGGGTGAAGACTGCAGTGGTGGATGCGGGGCCGTCGTTGAAACGGTACTGGCCGCGGTCCAGAGGCATGGCCAGTCCGATTCTGAAGCGGACAAGTCACATGGTGATTGTGTTGACGGATGAGCCTCGGGCGCAGAAGCGCACGTAGGCCGATTATTGGGAAAGGAGCCGGACTTGGGTCAGAAGGTCAATCCGATCGGTTTGCGGGTGACGGTTACGAAAGACTGGCGATCCCGCTGGTTCGCCGACAAGCGCGAATACGGAGCGCTCGTCCAAGAGGACGATCGCATTTGGAATCTGGTGAAGATGCGGCTGAAAGATGCGGCGGTTCCTCGAGTGCTGATCGAGCGGTATGCCAATCGTGCGCGCATCACGATCCTGACCGCGCGGCCGGGCATCGTGATCGGCCGGAAAGGCGCCGATGTGGATCGGTTGCGTGAGGAAATTGCTCGCCTGACGGGGAAGGAAATTTACATCGAAATTCGGGAAGTGCGCGATGCCGACAAAAACGCCCAGCTGGTGGCGGAAAGCATTGCGACCCAGATCGAACGGCGTGTTTCGTTCCGTCGCGCGATGAAACGGGCGGCGCAGATGGCGATGGAGCTGGGCGCGCAAGGCATTCGTATCCATCTTTCGGGCCGGCTCGGTGGGGCGGAACTAGCTCGGCGCGACAGTCTCCGCGAGGGCAAGGTGCCGCTGCATACCCTCCGTGAAAACATTGATTACGGATTCGCCGAGGCGCACACCGTTGCCGGCAAGATCGGCGTGAAGGTGTGGATCTGTCACGGAGAGGGTGCCACGGACCGGCAGGAGGTGTCTCATGCCGCTCATGCCTAAACGAGTGAAGTATCGCAAATCGCAGCGCGGCAGTCGGAAAGGCAATGCTTATGCCGGCAACACCATTGCTTTCGGTGAGTACGGATTGCAGTCGCTGGGTCGCGCGTGGATCACGGCGACTCAGATCGAGGCCTGCCGGGTGGCGATCAACCGCGCCATGAAACGGAAGGGGCGCCTATGGTTGCGCATATTTCCGCACAAGCCGATTTCGAAAAAGCCCCTTGAAACGCGGATGGGGAAGGGAAAAGGCGCAACTGAACATTGGGTGGCCGTGGTGCGGCCCGGCACAATGTTATTCGAGATGGGCGGAGTGACCGAGACCATGGCGCGTGAGGCGCTACGGCTGGCCGCGTTTAAACTGCCCGTGCCCACGCGGTTCGTACAACGGCACGGCGTGGGGTGATCGGGTTTGGAGTGAAGGCATGAAGGCCAGAGAATTGAGGGAAATGACGGACGAGGAACTGCTTCAAAAGAGGCGTGATGCCGAAAAGGAATTGTTTGCGCTCCGTATGCAGCAGGCGACGGCTCAGCTCGAGAAGCCGTCGCGCCTCCGCGAACTGCGCCGGGAGCGCGCACGCATACTGACTATCGAAGCGGAACGTCGGAGGAAAGGCGCATGAGCGGGGGTACGGAGGTTCGAACAAGGGGCCGTCGCAAGGAAATGGTGGGCACGGTCGTCAGCGACACGATGGCTAAGACCCGCGTAGTGCAGGTCGAGCATCGGTATCGCCATCCTCTTTACGGTAAGGAGATGAGGGCGCGTTCGAAGTTTCATGCGCATGACGAGACGGAGGCCTCTCGCAAGGGGGACCGCGTCCGGATCGTCGAGACGCGTCCCATGAGCCGATGGAAACGATGGAGAATTATTGAGGTGATGGGGCGGGCCAAGAGCACGCCCGCCGAGGAGACGCAGGCGTGATTTCATTGAGGACAAATCTGGAGGTGGCGGACAACACCGGTGCGCAGCGCGCCCAGTGTATCCGCGTGCTGGGCCATCCGCGACCATTTGCCCATGTTGGCGACGTAATTCGCGTGACGATCAAAGAGGCTCAGCCGCATGGAATGGTGAAGAAGGGCGAAGTCCATCGGGCGATTGTCGTGCGCACGACACATCCGATCGCCCGCAAAGATGGGTCTACGCTGCGGTTTGACCACAATGCCGTCGTGATCGTGGACGAGCAGATGAATCCGCGCGGTACGCGTATTTTCGGTCCAGTGGCGCGCGAGTTGCGCGAGAAGAACTTCATGAAAATCGTCTCGTTAGCGCCTGAGGTGGTGTGATGAAGCGACGATCGATCAGGACACGGGTCAAGACCCGTCTGCGCAAGGGCGATCCGGTGGTGGTAATCGCCGGGGATGCGAAGGGTCAGCGGGGGCGAATTCTTCAAGTGGATCGGGAACGGGGGCGTGCTCTCGTCGAGGGATTGAATTTGGTCAAGCGACACCTCCGCAAGAGTCCCGATCATCCCCACGGCCGCATCGTGGAGGTGGAAGCCCCGATCGCCCTTTCCAATCTGTCGCGGGTAGCGGAGCGCGAGGAGAAGAAGACGGACAAGCCGACGTGAGCGCCTGGGGGGATCGAGGAGAATACGGATTTATGACGGCTCGTTTAAAAGAATATTATCGCCGCGAGGTGGTCGGCGCGATGATGAAGGCCCGCGGATACCGCAATCCGCTGCAGGTGCCGCGCCTGATCAAGATCGTGGTCAATACGTGTGTGGGGACGGATTTTGATCGGGACGCGTTGAAGGCGGCGGCGGAAGACCTGGCTCGCATCACCGGTCAGCGCGCCGTCGTTACAAAGGCGCGCAAGAGCATTTCCAATTTCAAGCTTCGCGAAGGCATGCCGATCGGCGCCAAGGTCACCCTGCGCGGCGATCGGATGTATGAGTTTTTTGAACGGCTCGTGGCGGCTGCCCTGCCGCGCATCCGCGATTTTCGAGGCGTTTCGGCGCGGGGGTTCGACGGCGGCGGCAATTACACGATGGGGATTCGGGACCATACGGTTTTTCCCGAGGTGAATCCGGATCAATCTGTCCGGGCGCATGGCATGGATATCACGTTCGTCACAAGCGCGGCGTCGGATGAAGAGGCGCGCGACTTATTGCAACAGCTCGGTCTGCCGTTTGCAAAGTGACGCTCGAAGGATGGGAGGACGTACGTTGGCTAAGAAATCTTTGATTGCCAAACAGCAACGGACGCCGAAGTTTCGCGTCCGCCGGTACAATCGTTGTCGCCGATGCGGCCGCCGGCGCGCGTATATACGAAAATTTCAATTATGTCGCATCTGTTTCCGGGAATTGGCTTCCGAAGGCCGATTGCCCGGAGTCATTAAGGCCAGTTGGTAAAATCGCGGCGCGGAACAGGTGAAGGGATTATGAACGCATCGGATTCCATCGCGGATATGCTGACCCGGATTCGCAACGCGCATGCGGCGCGCAAGCCGGCGATTGAAGTGGCCCATTCCCGTCTCAAAGGGGAGTTGGCAAAGATTCTGAAAAAGGAAGGCTTTATTGCCGACTTCACCACGGAAACTCAGGGTGCGCGCCGGTACCTGCGGATTTATCTGAAATACGGTCCTGACGAAACGCCGTTAATCCACGGCATTCGCCGCGTGAGCCGGCCCGGACGCCGTTGTTATGTGTCCGCGAAGGATGTGCCGCGCGTACTCAACGGTATCGGTCTGGCTATTTTGACGACGTCGGCCGGGGTGATGACCGACCGTCAAGCCCGTCGGTCTCACGTGGGTGGTGAAGTGATCTGTGAGGTGTGGTGACGCGAATTGAGGAAGGCAGGAAAAGCACATATGTCAAGAATTGGCCTCAAACCCATTCCGGTGCCTGTCGGCGTGGCGGTGAAAGTTGATGGAGCGGTCGTGCAGGTCAAAGGGCCCAAAGGCGAATTGCAATGGCGGGCGCCTGACGGCATCATGGTCCACGTCGAGGGCGGTCAAGTGCGCGTTACTCGCCGTGAGGAGCAGGTTGAACGGCTGAAAGCGTTGCACGGGACCGTGCGAAGCCTGCTAGCCAATATGGTCCGAGGTGTCTGCGAGGGCTATCGCAAAGAACTCGAGATTCAAGGTGTGGGGTTCAAAGCCCAGAAACAGGGGCAGAAGGTGACCTTTCATCTGGGATACTCTCACCCGATTATTTTTGAGCCTCCGGAAGGGATCTCGGTGGAAGTGGGAGACGGTACGCAAATCGTCGTCTCGGGCGTGAATAAGCAGGCGGTCGGCGAAGTGAGCGCTCGGATCCGCGCTTTTTATAAGGCTGAACCCTACAAGGGCAAGGGTGTGCGGTACAAGGGTGAACATGTCCGGCGGAAGGCCGGCAAAACCGTGGCATAACGATGAGACCAAAAAACAAGGCGGAATATCGGCAACGGCGCCATCTTCGGTTGCGCCGGAAAGTCCGTGGTACGGCGGATCGGCCGCGGATGAGTGTGTTCGTGACCGATCGCCATATGTATGTGCAATTTATCGACGATGTGGCGCAACGTACGCTGGCGGCCATTTCGACGCAAGGCGCGGAGATGCGAGCGGAAGTGCGACAGGGGAGATTGACGATCGCCCTGGCAAAGCGTCTCGGTGCGGCGGCCGCCCGAGTGGCCCAGGAAAAGGGCATCGGGACGGTGGTGTTCGATCGTGGCGGCTTCCGTTTCGGCGGGCGCATCCAGGCCTTGGCGGATGCCGCGCGCGAAGGGGGGTTGCGATTCTGAAGGCATGAAGGAGCGATAACCGGTGCAACGGAAGGACAGCAGAAAAAATCGAGAGCAAGAGGAATCGGTGACCGACGGGTCGGGGCTCGAAGAACGCGTGGTGTTTGTCAATCGCTGCGCCAAGGTCGTCAAAGGCGGCCGGCGTTTCAGCTTCAGTTCGTTGGTTGTCGTCGGCGATCGCAATGGGCATGTCGGATACGCCCTCGGCAAGGCGCGGGAAGTGTCGGAGGCGATCCGCAAGGGGGGGGAGGCGGCGCGTCGGGCGCTGTTCCCCGTCCAGCTACGCGATCGTACTATCGGGCATGAAGTGATCGGCCGATCGTCCGGCGGATGCGTTATGCTGAAACCGGCATCGCCCGGTACGGGCGTCATTGCCGGCGGCGCCGCGCGCGCTATTCTGGAACTTGCCGGCGTACGAGACGTCTTGGCGAAGTCGCTCGGGAGCCATAGCCCATTGAACGTCACGCGGGCGACCGTTGCGGCGTTACGCCAATTGCGAACGTATGAAGAAGTCAAGGCGCTGCGCGGCCTCGCCGCGCCGCCTATTGCGGAAGTCAAACCATGAATCTTCATAATCTGACAGGCGCACCCGGCGCTCGTCGGCGCCGGAAGCGCGTAGGACGCGGTGAAGCCTCCGGGTGGGGAAAGACCGCCGGTCGGGGCCACAAGGGCCAGCATGCCCGCTCCGGCAGCGGATATCGTCCGACCTTTGAGGGCGGTCAGATGCCGCTGATCCGGCGATTGCCGAAACGGGGGTTTAACCACCCATCGAAGACCGTCTATCACGTGGTGAACATCGGGGCGTTGAATGAGTTCGATGAAGGCACGGAGGTGACGCCGGATATGTTGGCTCGGGTCGGGCTGGCTCGTGGGCGGTCCGATGGAGTGAAGATTTTGGGCGGCGGCGAACTGAAGAAGAAGCTGGTCGTCAGGGCGCATGCGTTCAGTGCTTCCGCCCGTGCAAAAATTGAGGCGGCTGGCGGCCGGTGCGAGGCGATCTGAACACTCCATGCTTTCTGCCTTTGTCAATAGTTTCAAGATCGCCGACCTTCGGCAGCGTATCTTCTTCACACTCGGTTTGATCTTTGCCTGCCGTATTCTCGCTGTTATTCCGACCCCCGGTGTGGATGCCGGCGCTTTACAGGATGCTATCCGGGGTATCCAGCGAGAGGTGGGCGGCGGGTTTCTAGGCCTTTACGATCTGTTCAGCGGTGGGGCATTGCAGAATTGTGCTGTGGGCGCGCTGGGCATTATGCCGTATATCAGCGCCTCCATTATCCTCCAGCTGCTCACTGCCGTTATCCCGCAATTGGAGCGGTTGGCGCGCGAGGGCGATGCCGGCCGCCAGAAGCTGACGCAGTACACGCGGTATCTCACGCTCTTACTGTGTGTCATTCAAGGCGGCGCGATCGCGGTCAGTCTCCAAAATCCCGCCGCGTTAGGCATTCCCGGCCGGATCGTAACGATGGGCGGATTCGGCTTCGTGCCGCTGACGATCATGACGATGACCACCAGCACAATGCTGATCATGTGGCTCGGCGAACAGATGACAGAGCGCGGCATCGGCAATGGAATTTCGTTGATTATCACGATCAGCATTGTCAGCCGGTTGCCGGGTGCCATACACGCGGCAATCAATTTGTTCAAGCCGGATGAGTCCGGCACTGCCCAGTTCTCGGTCTTTCATTTGATCGGGCTTGCCGTCATGATCTTTCTGGTCGTTGCGGGGGTGGTCGCCATGACGCAGGCTCAGCGCAAGATTCCTGTGCAATATGCGAAACGCGTGGTTGGACGGAAGGTCTATGGCGGTCAGAGCACCTACATGCCGCTGCGGGTTAATTACGCGGGTGTCATGCCCATCATTTTTGCTCAGGCCATTCTGATGTTTCCGCCTCGCTTGTTAAACCGTTTGCCGTGGCTGTGGGCACGGGAACTGGGTGCTTCGCTTGATTATGGCACGGGTTTGCACATGTTGCTGTATGCGTTGATGATTCTCTTTTTCTCTTATTTTTGGGTCGCCACGCAGTTCAATCCCGTCCAAATCGCGGATGACCTGAAAAAGTACGGGGGTTATGTACCGGGGATTCGTCCGGGCACGCCTACAGCGGAGTTTTTGGACCGGACGATGACGCGTATCACGCTGTCAGGGGCTATATTTCTGACTGTTATCGCCGTGATTCCGTCCGTCATGGCGCGTAATTTCGGGATTCCGTGGCTGGTTGCCTCATTTTTTGGCGGCACGAGCCTTTTAATCATCGTCGGCGTCATGCTGGATACGATGCGGCAGATCGAATCCCATCTGTTGATGCGTCATTACGACGGTTTCTTGAAGAAAGGCAAGCTGCGATCCCGACGGTAAGACCACGAGGCGGACGATGACGGTAAAGACGATGAAGGCTTACATTTTATTGGGTGCCCCGGGCGCTGGAAAAGGCACGGTGGCCGCACGGCTGGTCGGACAGGAACCCTTGGTGCATGTGTCCACCGGCGATATGCTGCGCGAAGCGGTCAAAGAGGGCCGGCCCGTCGGCCTGCGGGCGAAGGCTTTTATGGAGAAGGGCGAACTGGTGCCCGATGACGTGATCCTGGGCATCGTGCGCGAGCGGATCGAGCGAGATGCCGGGCAAAAGAATTATCTGTTCGATGGCTTTCCGCGAACGCACGAACAGGCGCGCGGGCTCGATGATACGCTGGCCTCCTTCGGCGCGCGCGTGAATGGCGTGTTTTTGTTGTCCGTTCCCGATGCCGTTCTCGTCGACCGGCTCTCTGGCCGACGCGTGTGCCAGGGGTGCGGCGCAGTTTACCATGTGCGGAATATGCCTCCGCGGATCGAAGGCATTTGCGACCGGTGCGGGGGAGCCCTCGTTCAGCGTCCGGATGACCGTGAGGAGACGGTCCGCAATCGGCTGGTGGTTTATCGGCGGCAGACGGAAGAATTGATCGCCTATTATCGTGAACGGGGTTTGTTGTTTGAGATCGACGCCTCGGGGAATCCGGATGTGACCGTGGCGGGCGTGCGGAAGCGGATGGCAGCGGTGTAACGCCATGATTCCGATTAAGACGCCCGCGGAACTCCAGCGCATGCGTGCCAGCAATCGGATCGCTGCCGAGGTGCTGCGGGCGACTGTCGCCCAAGTCCGGCCCGGCGTTACTACGGCGGAGCTCGGTGAGTTCGCCGCCATCGAAATGAAACGTCGAGGGGCCCGGAGCGCGTTTCTGGGATATCGAGGGTTCCCAGGACATATTTGTGTTTCCGTGAATGAGGAAGTCGTACACGGCATACCGGGTCCCCGCGTGATCCACGTGGGCGATATCGTCAGCTTGGATGTGGGCGTTGTGTTTGAGGGGTTTGTGGGGGATACGGCCACCACGGTGGCGGTGGGCGTGACGGACGCCGATGCGTTGCGACTGATCGCCACGGCGGAGCAGGCGTTGAAGGAGGCCATTTCTCAAGCGAAGGCGGGAGGACGTCTGTCGGATATTTCGCACGCCGTGGAGCGGGTGGCCACCGAGGCGGGATTCGGTGTCGTGCGTGACTTTGTGGGGCACGGCATCGGAAGACGGATGCATGAGGAACCGCAGATTCCGAATTTTGGCCCGCCAGGGCGGGGACCGACATTGGAGCCTGGCATGACGTTGGCGATTGAACCGATGTTGACGATGGGGGATTGGCGTGTGCGCGTGGCGGCGGACGGATGGACGGTAGTGACGGTGGACGGGCGCCTGTCGGTACACGTGGAGCACACGATCGCCATCCACGATAACGAGCCGGAGGTTTTGACGCTGGCGTTGCCGTGAACAAAGACGAGAAAATCGTGCTGGACGCCGTGATCGAGGACGTGATAAATAATAAGGCTTTCCATGCGCGACTTCGAAACGGTCATCGCCTGGTCGCGTTTATGCGCGGCGCTCCAGTAACGCCGGCATGGGCCCCGGGCGATCGGGTCGATGTGGAGTTGTCGCCCTTCGATTTTTCGAAGGGGCTCGTGCGCGGACGAGCGTCGAAAGAGGCGGAAACATGAAGGTCAGGAGTTCAGTAAAACGGATTTGTGAGCGCTGTAAAGTCATTCGGCGGCGGGGAGTTGTGCGGGTGATCTGCACGAATCCGCGTCATAAGCAGCGCCAGGGATAGAAAGCGAGGGTTCTGAGATGCCTCGAGTGCTTGGCATTGAGATACCGGGCAATAAGCGTGTGGAGTATGCGCTGCGCTACATTTACGGCATTGGGCCGACCTCGGCACGCAGGATTGTGGAAAAGGCCGGTATTGATCCGGCTCGTAAGGCCGCCGATCTGAAGGACGAAGAGATCACGCGGATTACGGCGATTCTTCAGAGCGATTATCGGGTCGAGGGTGATTTGCGCCGCGAGGTGGCGCAAAACATTCGCCGTCTGATTGCGATCGGGTGTTACCGCGGCATTCGTCACCGGCGGGGTCTGCCGGTGCGGGGTCAGCGGACGAAAACGAATGCGCGCACGCGCAAGGGCCCGCGCAAGACGGTGGGCGCTGTGCGCGGTAAGGAAGCGCGTGCCGCGATCAAGAAACAGGAAAAGCAGGAGTAGATGAGCGGATTCATAAAGGGAGATTGAGGAAGCCGACGTATGGCGGACGAAATCAAAGCAGACGAAATGAATAAGGAATCGACGGCACCGGGAGCTGCGGCCGAACAGCGGGCGGAAGCGGCGCCGGGCGATACGGCGGCATCGGGTGAGACCGTTGTGCCGAAGGCGCGCAAGGGACGATCCCGTGGCGGGCGAGTGTGTCCCGTGGGGATTGTGTATATTCATGCGACGTTCAACAACACGATCGTAACGATCACCGACCCTCGCGGGGCGACGATTGCTTGGTCATCCGCCGGGCGCTGCGGATTCAAAGGATCGCGTAAAAGTACGGCGTATGCCGCAACGGTTGTCGCCCAGGAGGCGGCGCGAGCGGCAATCGCCAACGCCAACATGAACGAGGTAGAAGTTCGTGTTCAGGGCCCGGGCGCGGGGCGGGAATCCGCGATTCGCGCTATCCAGGCCGCGGGCATGAACATCACGGCTATTCGGGATGTGACGCCGGTGCCGCATAACGGTTGCCGGCCGCCGAAACGCCGGCGTGTCTGACGGGGGGCTTATGGGAAGATATACTGGACCGGTTTGTCGTATTTGTCGCCGGGAAGGCCTGCAGTTGTTTCTGAAGGGCGACCGTTGTTTCATGGCCAAATGCCCCATTCAAACGGGGCGTCCTCCGCCCGGCATGCACGGCCAGCGCCGGCGCAAGCTTTCGGAATACGGCGTACAGTTGCGTGAAAAACAGCGTTTGCGTCGAATATATGGAATGCAGGAAGGCCAGTTCCGCTTGTTTTTCGAGCGGGCACTCCGTCGTCGCGGGGTTACCGGCGAAGCCCTGTTGCAAATGTTGGAAATGCGACTTGATACGGTCGTGCGCCGTCTGGGATTCGCCCCATCGCAACGTGCCGCGCGCCAGTTTGTGCTGCATGGCCACGTGCGGGTCAATGGCCGCAAAACCGATGTTCCGTCCCAGTTGTTGAAGCCAGGCCAGGTGGTGGAAGTGCGCGCCGATGAAGAAAGCCGGGAGATGGCCCGGCCGCACATCGAGAACGCGGCGGCGCGCGGCGTGCCCGTGTGGCTGTCGTTAAACAAGGATGAGTTTCGCGGCGAGGTGTTACGCGTGCCGACGCGCGACGAGATCGCGCCCATCGTCAACGAGCAGCGCGTGGTGGAGCTTTATTCGAAATAAAACGGCGACCGGCCGAGGGCCGGGGCCACACCATACAGGCCGTTTAACGGACGGCCTTGGGAGAACCAAATATGCCCATACGCATTACGCGTTTCGAATTGCCCAAACGAGTCGTTCGGGACGACTCTTCCGCCGAGAATTACGGCAAATTCATTGCGGAACCTTTTGAAGCGGGATACGGACGAACCATCGGAAATTCGCTTCGACGCGTCCTGCTGTCCTCGCTGGAAGGCGCCGCAATCAGTTCGGTCCGTATTACGGACGCCATGCACGAGTTTTGTTCTCTGCCAGGCGTGGTTGAGGACGTCACGGATATCATCCTAAATCTGAAGAAGGTGCTGTTCAAAATGCATGTGCGTGAGCCCCGCCGTGTACACCTCAAGGTTCGAGGACCGGCCGAGGTCACCGCCGCCGATATCGAGACGGACAACACTGTGGAGGTCCTGAACAAAGACCAGCACATCGCCACGGTCGCCGCTGACGGCCGGCTCGAAATGGAGATGGAGGTACGCATCGGGCGCGGCTATGCACCCGCCGACTGGAACAAAAAGCCGGATGAAATCGGAGTTATTCCGGTGGATTGTCTTTATTCGCCGGTCCGGCGCGTGAAGTACACTGTAGAGAACACTCGCGTGGGACGCTTGACTGACTACGATCGGTTGATCATGGAGGTCTGGACGGACGGTCGGGTGTCGCCCGAAGATGCCTTGACGACCTCGGCGGCCATATTGCGTCACCATCTTGACGTGTTCGTGAATTTCAGCGGCGAGCGGATCGAATTCGAGGAAGGTGCAAAACAGGTAGATGCGGCCCGCGAAGAGTTGCGCAAAAAGCTGGCGATCAGCGTGAATGAAATCGAACTCTCTGTCCGCGCGGCCAACTGCCTCAATAATGCCAACATCACGACCGTCGGCGAGCTGGCGATGAAGACCGAGGCCGAAATGCTCAAATATCGCAACTTCGGTAAGAAGTCGTTGAACGAGATTCGCCAGAAGCTTGCCGAAATGGGCCTCCAGTTGGGCATGACGTTTGATCCGGATCTGATTACGTCGTTGGCGCCGCGGCGTCCGGCGGAAACCGAGAAGAGCGACAAGAAAAAGAAGAAGAGCTGATTGGCCGTCGCCGGCGGCGGGGGTTTAGACCTATGCGACATCGTAAGAAAACTATCAAGTTGGGGCGCGTAGCCGCTCATCGAGACGCACTGTTGTCCGCACTGGTTTGTCACCTGATCGAGCGGGGGCGCGTCAGGACGACGCTCGTCAAGGCGAAGGCGGCGCGACCGTTGGCAGAGCGCATGGTGACGCTGGCCCGAACGGGGACGGTGGCGGCTCGGCGCCTGGCGATTCGTCGTTTGCGGCACGCGGATCGGGTCAGGCGGCTTTTCACGGAAATTGCGCCGGCCGTTGGAGATCGCCAGGGCGGCTACACGCGTATTCTTCATCTAGGGCGTCGAGGTGGCGATGGGGCGGAAATGGCGCTGTTGGAATGGACACACTACACTCCGCCTGCGCCGAGAAAACGCCCCGAGAAAAAGGCGGAAGAGACGAAAAAATAAATAACTAGGGGTCATGGGATATGGCAAGCCGACCAACCGCGGGCGCTGGAGGGCAAGGGATAGATATGGAACAGATTATCGCCAAAAAGATTGTGCCCGTGGCCGTAATTGAGCGGGCAGCGGATGCTGTGCCCCTGGCAGGCGCGCTGCGCGAGGGTGGCCTGAACGCTATCGAAGTAACCTTGCGCACAGATGCGGCTTTTGACGCTGTTGCCGCCATCCGCGCGGCTTATCCGGACATGGCCGTCGGCGTGGGCACGGTGCTTGACCCGGCGCAAGTGAAAAAAGCACGGCAGGTTGGCGCCGTCTTCGGTGTCGCCCCCGGCTTGAATGAACGAGTGGTTCTTGCGGCTCGCGAAGCCGATCTGCCTTTCATTCCGGGTGTCATGACGCCGAGCGAAGTGGAAAAGGCTTTGACGCTCGGTTTCCATTTGTTGAAATTCTTTCCAGCGGAGGCATCCGGCGGGGTAAAAATGCTCGAGGCTTTGGCGGGCCCCTATGCCCACACAGGCGTCCGGTTTATCCCCCTAGGTGGGATCAACCTGTCGAATTTATCCGCTTATCTGGCGCTTCCCGTGGTCGCTGCTGTCGGGGGCACCTGGTTCGTGTCCAAAAAACTGATCTCCGCTCGCGACTGGAGCGGCATCGTCCGGCAGACACGCGAGGCGGTGTCGGCAGCGTATGGTTGAATGTGAGCGAGGACGGGGAAATCCGCGATCGAGAACAAACGCGGGAGCCCCGCGAAGATGACGCCGCGGGCTTGCATCGGGCTTTTGTCGCTGTGCGGATGCCGGAAGAGGTGCAAGAAGCGCTCGCACGGGTTCAGCGGACACTTCGGCGATGGGCGGGCGATCGTGTACGATGGACGGACCCGAGCGATCTTCACCTGACGCTCGCTTTTTTCGGCAGCCTGACGCCCGAATGGATCGTTTCGATCGCGGGGGCCGCGGAGATCGCGGCGGCGACATCCCCGGTATTTTCCTTCGAGGTCGTGGGTCTTGGAGGATTTGGAAACCGCCGAGGAATTCGCGTACTCTGGGCCGGCGTGCCTTCGCCACCTCCGGCTCTCGTCACGTTGGCCGCCCGCCTGGAGAAGGAGGTACGCGAAAGGGGTTGGCCGATGGAAGAAAGGCCTTTTCGCCCCCATATTACGTTGGGGCGCGCCCGAGACCCGATCGCGATGCCGTCCTTGACAGAAGCGTGTCCGTCTCTTATCAATGCGCCGTTCGGCGAAGTCCGCGCGGAGCGTGTCTCGTTAATGGCCGCGGCGCCTGACCGGCGAACGCCGCGGTATGTGGTGGTCCGGGAACTGCCTTTGAGAGGATGAGCGCTATGCCTGCCAAGCCTGTTTCTGTGGAAGAAAAACCGTCTCAGAAAGTCGAGGCGCGCAAAATGCCCGGCGCCCTGGCCGCTGTGTTGGCGCAAATCCGAAAGGAATACGGGGATGGTGCCATCACCCAACTGGGTGCAGCGGAAACCCACGAGGTGCCTTCCATCTCAACGGGGGCACTGACCTTGGATATTGCGCTCGGCGTTGGCGGCATCCCGCGGGGACGAATCATCGAAATTTTCGGTCCGGAATCTTCGGGGAAGACGACCCTGGTACTGCATGTGATCGCCCAGGCGCAGAAACAAGGGGGCTTAGCGGCATTCATCGACGCCGAGCACGCGCTGGATCCCGCCTATGCGCGCAAGATCGGCGTGAACTTGGATGATCTGCTCGTCTCTCAGCCCGACTCCGGCGAGGAGGCGCTCAATATTGCCGATCAGTTGGTGCGAAGCAACTCGCTGGATGTGGTGGTGGTAGATTCGGTCGCCGCACTTGCGCCGAAAGCGGAGCTGGAAGGACAGATGGGCGACAGCCATGTCGGGCTACAGGCACGATTGATGTCGCAAGCGATGCGAAAGCTATCCGGCGCTCTGGCCAAATCGCGCTGCGTGTGCTTATTCACGAATCAGATCCGGGAGAAAATCGGCGTGATGTTCGGTAACCCGGAGACGACTCCCGGCGGGCGCGCACTCAAATTCTACGCGTCCGTCCGTCTCGATGTTCGCCGTATGGCAACCTTGAAGGATGCCTCTGGAGCCGCCATAGGAAATCGCACGAAGGTCAAGGTGGTCAAGAACAAGGTCGCGCCGCCGTTTGCAGAGGCGGAGTTTGATATTCTGTTCAGCGAGGGCATTTCCTGGGTCGGGTCCGTGGTAGATGCGGCGCTGCAATACGATCTGATCGAAAAGCGGGGGTCTTGGTTGTCATTCGAGGGTCGGCAGATTGGTCAGGGGCGAGAGGCGGCCGTCCAGGAACTGCGCAATAATCCGGACTTGGTGAAGCAAATATTCGAACGCGTTTGGTCGAAGGTGCGAGGGAAGACCAGCAGTAATTGATTCGGCCGCCATACCCTGACTGTCATGAATCCACATAAGTGCATGTTCCGGTATCGTTGGCGGATGGCGGCGCTATTTGCGGCAACCCTCGCGGCCGCAGTCCTTTGGATGGCTGCAGATCCGGCCCCATCAGCCGGCGATGATCCTCACGCCGGATTACCCACACGCGAGTCCGTTTACCGTGCCGTGGGCCCGCAGCTTGCCCGCCAGTTGCCCCGCCATCATCTCCTCCGCCGTCCCTTGGATGAGGCGATGTCCGCGCGGGCATTCGATTTATTCGTTACGGCGATGGATCCGGACCGGACCTTTTTCACGCAGGAAGATATTCGCCAAATGCGCGCAGAAGCAGGCCGATTCGATGTGTGGTTGCGCAACGGCGATCTCGGATTTGCCCGCCGCGCCTTCGAGCGGTTGAAAGAAAGGGTGCGAGACCGCGTAGCATTCGCGGAGCGTATGTTGGCCCAGCCGGCCACACCGGAACCCGGTCTCGTGTATCGCTGGCGCCGTCGCGATGAGCCATGGCCCGAAAATGACGCCGCACGCGATGAGCTCTGGCGATTGAAACTGCTGAATGAGGTCGTGGCGCGTCGCGTGGCCGTCCATCTTGCCGCCGAAGCGGCGGCAACGGACAAGGCCTCGGAAAAGCCCGGCAACGACACTCCTCCTGAAGACCGCGATCTATCTCCGGAAGCCTTCGTGCTGAAGCGATATCGGCAGTATCTGTTGATGTTGCAGGACAGCGACGACGAGTGGATCGCGGACCGTTTCTTTTCCGCTTTCACTCAGGCCTACGACCCACACTCCGAATACATGTCGGCTATTCGTTCAGAGGATTTCGATATCAACATGAAGTTGTCGCTGACTGGCATCGGCGCGGTATTAAGCGCCGAGGACGGTCTGGTTCGTATTGTTCGCTTGATCCCCGGCGGGCCGGCGGAACGGGATGGTCGGCTTCGGCCCAACGATCGCATCGTGGCCGTTGCGCAGGGCGATGGACCGAGCGTCGAGGTGATGCATTGGCCGTTGTATAAGGTCGTCCGGCTCATTCGCGGTGAAATCGGCACACGGGTGGTGTTGACGGTGTGGCCAGCATCCGATCTGTCCGGAGGCACGGAACGCAAAATCGAACTCGTTCGCGATGAGGTCCGGTTGGAGGATAAGGCCGCCCGCGGGAGGGTGCGAGTCGCGGCTGGCAAGGATGGACGGCCCCGGCGGCTGGCCGTGATCACCCTTCCTGATTTCTACGCTGATTTCAAAGGCCTTTCCAACGGCGAGGATGCCCGACGATCTGCGCGCGATGTGCGGCGGCTGATTGAAACGCTCACGGCTTCTGACGGGGGTGTCGAAGGGGTGCTGCTGGATCTGCGAAACAACGGCGGCGGTTCCCTGCCGGACGCGATCGAGCTTGCAGGTCTGTTCCTTCGCGGCGGACCGGTGTTACAGGTACGAAGTGCGGGGGGGGTGCAGATATTGAGCGATCCTGATGATCGGCAGCTCTATGCCGGGCCGCTGGTGGTGCTCGTGAATCGGCTGAGCGCGTCCGCCTCGGAGATCGTTGCCGCCGCGCTCCAGGATTACCGCCGCGCCGTGATTGTCGGCGATTCGAAGACCCATGGCAAAGGCACGGTGCAGTCACTGATGCCGCTCAATCCGCGCGATGAGGCGCTCGGCTCGCTTAAAGTGACGACAGCCGCGTTTTATCGAATCGCCGGCGGGTCCACCCAGCGCCGAGGGGTTGAACCGGACATCGTGATGCCCTCCGTATTCGATGCGACCGAAGTGGGCGAAGAATTTTTGCCGCATGCCCTGGAATGGTCCGCTCTTGATCCGGTTTTTTATACGGTTTTCGCTCGAGCATTTCCCAATATTGTCGAGCTGCGGCGAGCTTCGGAAGAGCGACGAAGCGCCGACCCGCGTTTTGAAGCATTGAATCGTTTGCGAAAACAAGTCGAGGAACGAACGCGTTCTGCCGTTATCCCGCTGGACTGGGAGGCCCGTCTCGCCTATTCGCGCGCGGAGCGGGAACTGGAGCGGGCAGAACGGGATCTAGAGCCGGATAACGATCGCGTTCCAGAGAGCGACGACAAGGACATCATTCTGGAGGAGGCGCTTCAAATTCTGGCGGACATCGCCGCCTGGCGGGAGGGGCAGGGTCGAGAAAAGCCACCCGAAACGGAATCTGTGCCTCCGGCTGTATACCGGCGCTCCCTCGCGGAACGCGTATGCGCATATTGATCTCGAACGACGATGGTATTCACGCGCCTGGCCTCGTCGCGCTTCACGCGGCACTTCGCGAAATCGGAGACCTCGAGGTCGTCGCGCCGGATTCGGAGCAAAGCGCTGTGGGGCATGCCATCACGCTGTCGGACCCCATTCGCGCCCGTCCTGTTTGTCGAGAGAACGGTTTTAGAGGATATGCGGTGGGAGGAACGCCGGCTGACTCTGTCAAGCTGGCGGTGTGTGCTCTGCTGACTGAACCCGTGGATTTGGTAGTCAGCGGAATCAACCTTGGGCCCAACGCCGGTATCAGCGTGATTTACTCCGGCACGGTTTCGGCGGCGACGGAAGGAACGATTCTGGGTATTCCGAGCATGGCGATTTCGCTGGCCACGTACACGGACCCCTGTTGGGATACGGCCGGGCGCGTCGCCCGCCTTCTCGTCCGACGGTTGGCGGAGCGGCCGCTGCCGCGCGGCGTGCTGCTGAACGTCAACGTGCCGAATCGGCCCTGGGATCGTCTGGCCGGTTTCGCGGTCACGCGCATGGCGGAATCGCGATTCGTCGAGACGTTCGACCGTCGCGCCGATCCGCGGGGCAATGTCTATTATTGGATGGACGGATATCTACAGCCCACGGGCGATGCGGAAGGAACGGATCTGGCGGCGTTGGAAAACGGGTTCGTCTCCCTGACCCCCATTCACTTTGATCTGACGCACGTCCCCAGTCTCGATCGCTTGCGCGCGTGGAACCTCTCGATGGTCTGACCCGGCCTCTTCGAGAATAAAACGCATGGCCGCATTCCACCACGGCGACGCAGGATCTAAATCCAGTGTGTTATGGGTGCGATCGGCCTGTTCATAGATTCGTTTCGGTCCGGCATATCCCTCATAGAGCGCGCGTCCGAAACGCGCGGGCACCACTTCGTCCCGTTCGGCAATCACGAACACCACGGGGCCCCCATAATCGCGCAAGGCCTCAGCGGACTTGTATCGATCGCGGAGAAATAGTCGAACCGGAAGAAAAGGATAATGGTGAGCGGCGACATCGGTCAGCGAGGTGAAGGGTGTGATTAGCAGGAGACCCGCCACGCGGTGAGGACGATCGGCCGCCAGCTGGCATGCGACGCCACTGCCGATGGATTCGCCGATGATCACCACCGGATCGGGGCGTTCGGCGATCAGATGATCCAGTGCATCGCGGGCGGCCTTGCGAAACGCTGATTCGGCGGGCTTGCCAGGCCGCGCCCCATAGCCGGGATATTCGAGAATGAAAACCTCCCACGCCATGCCACCGGGTCGCGCGGCGAGGGCGTCCGCAAAGTAAACGCGATCGCCGGCCCAGCCCGCGTTGCCATGCAGCACCAGTGCGCGTTGCGCTGTCGGATTCGCAGGTCCCACCATCCAGCCCCAAAGGACGCCGTCATTTCCCATCCAGGGTTGCAAGCCGCGCTGACGCGCTTCATTTATGGCGGCGGAATAGGGGAGCCGTTCCGGATAGTACAAGTAAGACCGTTGGGCGTACCCCATCCAGAGCAGAAGGCCAAGGTAGCTGAGGATCGTGATGCGGGCGGCGGATATCCAGAGCGAGCGGCGGCGGAAACGGGTTATGTCGGAAGACATCATGTAGCTCACACTGGCAACCGTTCTGCTGCATGTCGAGAGAAATATGGGCATGTGAAATTGCAACGGAAGAAAATACGCCATCCCCTGTTTTTTTATTGGACATTGAGGCCGGTCTTTCTATTATTACGCCGTATGTCGTAAGGGCAGGTAATGGGCAGGCCCCAGAAAGGGAATGGAGGATCATGAAGAGAGTCCGAATTAGTCTTTGGGCAGCAATGTTGGGCATCGGATCAGCATTGGCGGCACCTGAGCGGACATTTCTTTTGCGCGAAGATCAGCGCCCGGCGGCCGAGGGGTGGGAAATCGGTGTCAAGGTGGATTTTTCGGAAAGACAGGAGGGCATATTGGGGCTCTCAGTGACCGATGAATGGGAAAACTCTGCATACATCCGATATGGGATGACGCCTAACCTCAGTCTTAGGGCTACCGTTCCTTATTTGGTGCGCGATCCGGATTTGGGGTCTTCAGATAGTGGCTTAGGCGATGTTCGCCTCGGTTTTGAACTCGTGACCTGGAGAGATATCTACGACTATCCTTATATCATGCCCTATGCTGAAGCATCATTTCCCACGGGCGATGAGGACAAAGGGTTTGGAAAAGGCGAGATCCGGGGGATCGCAGGAATCGCGGGAGGTTCGACAGCATGGCGGTACACCCATTTTGTGGTGGACGTTCGTTACGAAATTAGGCCTGAAGCCGACAATCGTTTAAGTGGAGGATTGGCGATTATTCACGAGTTGAGCAAAAAATTCGCCGTTTCGGTAGAAGGCATTGTTGCGGAAAAAGAAGAAGGTCGCAGCCAACGTCCTAAACAAATAGTCGCCGGCATGACTTATAAGCCGAACCCGAGCTGGACTTTGTCTTTCCACGGCGGAAAAGAATCCGATGGCGAGCGCGATGCCATAGGCGGTTTGAAGATTGCGTATTCGTTTGGTAATCGCTGATCTCAGTCCGTCAGTGGCGGCGTGCGCGCCGCGTGGATCGGTTTTCTTCGTAAAATGCGCCGGATTCGGGTCATTTTGAATCCGCGCGCAGGGGCTAGGACGCTCTCTCTTTCTCTCCTGCACCTGATTGAACAGGAGTGGGGCGGAGAACACGTCGATTTTACCTACCAGATTAGCCGAGATGCCGCGGATGGACGCGAAAAAGCGCTTCGTGCGGTGGACACGGGGGTGGATACCCTCATCGCTGTCGGCGGTGACGGCATGGTCAATACGCTGGGTAGCGCGCTCGTGGGAACACCTGTTGCGCTCGGCGTGATTCCAGCAGGCAGTGGCAACGGATTTGCCCGCCATTTCGGCATTCCTTTGCAATGGCGACGCGCCATTGCCGCCCTCGCGCGCGCCGATCGGTGCGAGATTGATGTGGGGGCGGTCAATGGCCGTCCGTTCTTCGTAACCTGCAGCCTCGCGTGGGATGCCGAGATCGTTAAGTGGTTCGAGCGGTCGCCCGTGCGTGGTGTTTTTCCCTATGTGATGTCCGCCGCCTATGGCTTTCTCGAATACACGCCGCAGCCATTTGATGTGGAATTTGAAAACGGTGAGCACGTCCGCTATGTGGATCCAATCGTTTTCACCGCGGCAAACTTGACGCAATTCGGAGGGGGGGCTCGGATCGCGCCCTCGGCGAGTGCACATGACGGACGCCTTGAACTCGTCGTCGTGCTGCGTAAGGATGTCGTGGCAGTGCTGCCGAAGTTGGGGCGGCTTTTTGACGGTACACTCGATCGCGTGCCCGAAGTGCGCACCCGTTCGTTTCAGTGGCTTCGTGTGGTGCGCACCCGCGCGTCGCCGATTCAAGTGGATGGTGAACTCCTCGATCCCGCATGTGAGATCGAGATCAAAGTGCTGAAACAGCGCTTGACCGTGCTGGTGCCACGCGGCATTTCAGCCGTGCGACGTTGAAACAATGTTGGCGTAATCCCGTGGTCTTGCGCGATCGCGTCAGCGAGCGTACATTTTTCCCGTGAGTGCGACGGTCCGTTGCCGGCTGTGTCCGAAGGAATGTCGGATTCCGTCGGGGGCGAGAGGCGATTGCCGCATCCGCGTCAATCTCGAGGGTCGCCTGACGGCGGTGACCTACGGATATCCTTGCGCCGTGCATGTGGACCCGATGGAGAAAAAGCCTCTGTTTCATTTTCTGCCAGGCACGTCCATCCTTTCGATTGCAACAGCGGGCTGCAATTTGCACTGCGCCAATTGCCAGAACTGGACCATCTCGCAGGCCGATCCGGAAAACGTTGAGGCGATTTACTTGCCGCCCGCGGCGATCATCGACCTCGCACGGCGGCACCAGTGTCCCTCGGTGGCGTTTACCTATACCGAACCGCTGATATTCTATGAGTACACGTTCGACGCGTTTGACCTTTTGCGCGAGGCGGGATTGCGCGCCGTCCTCGTTACTGCCGGATATCTGAACCGTAAGCCGTTGCGCGAACTGTACCACCGGACGGATGCGGCCAATATTGATCTGAAATTCATGTCGGACCGCTTATACCGCGAAGTGTGCGACGCCACACTCGCCCCGGTGCAGGAGGCGATTGTTCTCGCGCGCGAGATGGGCGTGTGGGTCGAGGTCACGAATCTCGTGATTCCGACGCTCAACGACGACGATGCACAGCTGCAGGCCCTGAGCCGATGGGTCGCGCGCGAAGTTGGACCTGATACGCCCCTTCATTTTTCCGCGTTCTTTCCGCAGTACCGCATGCGGCACCTGCCGCCTACACCGGCGTCCACGCTTGAGCGCGCTGCCGCCATTGCCCGCGCAGAAGGCCTGCGATATGTTTATATTGGCAATGTGCTGAGCGAAAAAGGACAGGATACTTTTTGCCCAAAGTGCGGCGAACGACTGGTGGTCCGCCGCCGTTTTGCGGTGACGGCGAATCGTATTGTCAACGGGGCGTGCGCATCGTGTGGAGAACGAGTGGGCGGCGTATGGAACTGAGTCGTCGATGTTTTTTGGCGCGAGCCGGAACGGCTGTTGTTCTGGCAATATTGTGGCCGTTCGACCGATTGTTACGCATCCCGGACATCCGTTGTTGGAGGGCCTCACGGATGACAGTGTATCAAGGCCCCATTCGCGCGCTGGACGATCGACGAATTCAAAGAGTCGCACCCTGGGCGGGGTAAAGAGGAGCGCAGCACGGTCTTTTTTTCGCTATCCAGCCTGGTCGATCGACCTCGAGGGATGAAGACAGGAAGTCTTGAGCAAAGGAAGGCGGTGAAATCATGTCGCTGCTGTTTCTTTTGATCGTGGGCGTTGCTTTGTTTTTGCTGGCCTATCGGTATTATGGCGGTTTTCTAGCTGTACGACTGGGCGTGGATGATGCCCACCCGACGCCCGCTCAGGAGATGAGGGATGGCGTGGATTTTGTGCCGACCCCGACGCCGGTGCTGTTCGGCCACCATTTCAGCTCGATCGCCGGCGCCGGCCCCATTGTGGGTCCAATCATCGCGGGGCTGGCCTTCGGCTGGGCGCCGGCAATCCTTTGGATCGTTCTCGGCTCCATTTTCTTCGGAGGCGTGCATGATTTCATGGCGCTGTTCGCCAGTCTTCGAAATCGGGGACGCACCATTGCGGAAATCTGCCGCGATTCGTTGGGCCGCACCGCCCACATCATTCTGCTGCTCTTCATCCTGTTCACGCTGATCTATGTGATCATTGTGTTTCTGGATCTGACCGCCATCAGTTTTGCGCCGCCGATCTCGTTGTCGGATCTTCAGGCGAAGGCCGACCAGACCGCGGCGTTGGCCGCCGGCGAAAACCCTTCGCTGGAAGCGGCAGAGGCGGCCCGCCAGGCTGCGGTGGCGCTCGAAGAAGGGCGCTCCAACCTTCATCGTGGCGGCGCCGTGGCGACGGCCTCATTGACGTACATTCTGTTGGCGCTCCTGTTCGGATGGACGGTGTATCGAATGGGATTGAGTCTGCGGATAGCGACCTTGATTTTCGTCCCCCTCGTCTTCGCCGGCTTGTGGTTCGGGCATTGGGCGCCGCTGACGGCCGATCAGATGCCCGTTTTCCTGGGGTCGGCGAAGAATTTCTGGGCGCTCGTGCTGCTGGGCTATTGCGCGGTCGCCTCGGTGTTGCCGGTCTGGGTGCTGCTGCAGCCGCGCGATTATCTCTCGTCTTTTCTCCTTTACGCCTGCCTGATTGGCGGCGTGATGGGCTTAACCTCCGCCGCCGTCGGCGGCACGGCGGCGGTGAAGTACCCCGCCTTCCTTGGCTGGCGCGACGCCGGCGCAAGCAATCTGGGATTTCTTTTTCCCGCGTTGTTCGTCACGATCGCCTGCGGCGCCATCAGCGGATTCCACTCCATGGTGGCCTCCGGCACAACGGCGCGCCAGGCACGCGCCGAATCCGCCGCCCGCACGGTGGGATACGGAGGGATGCTCGTCGAGGGCGTGCTCGCCCTGCTGGCGCTGGCGACCGTCATGATCCTTTCCGCGCGGAGCGCCGCGCAACCGGTGGCGGTGTTTGCCGACGGCATGGGCCGATTCCTTGGCGCGCTCGGCTTGCCCTCCGCCATCGCCCGGACCTTTGGCATGCTGGCGGTGAGCACCTTTCTTCTGACGACACTCGATACCTGTACTCGTCTCGGCCGGTTTGTGGTTCAAGAGCTGTTCGGGGTCGGCAGTTCTTTGCCAAACCGACTCTGGACCACCCTGATGGTGCTAGCCCTTCCCACGGCGACAGCTTTTCGGACGATCGGGGGCAAACCCGCCTGGCAGGCCATTTGGCCGGCCTTCGGCGCTTCCAATCAGCTCATGGCAGCGCTGGCGTTGCTGGTGGTTTATGGATGGCTGCGCCGCGAAGGACGGCAGGCGGGGTTTGTCTTTATTCCCATGGTCTTCATGTTCGTGACCACCGTGACCGCGTTGGTTCGTCTGGCCTGGTTGTACCTGTACGCCATCCCTGATCCCGCCACGCGCAGCGTTCTAGTGGGAGGCGTTAGCCTGGGACTGGCGGTGCTGGCGCTCATCGTGGCCGGCTCTTCTTACCGGACGCTGGCTCGCGGACGGGACGCCGTGACTCACTCGGTTTGAAGAGTAGGCCCGTTCGTTCTGTGGCCATCGGGACCGGCCGAAATAAGGAATTCGACGACGGTTTCATGCTTTTTCCAAGGCTTGGAAAAAGAACAGGCCGCTTCTTCCAAGCCTTGGAAAATGAACTGGTTCTGCCAATCGATATTGACTGCCATGTTGAATGCTCGACATCTCCGTCTCAAGCCATACCAGCCATAGAGGGCCTTCGCGGTAGCTGCCGCTGTCGGGCTCGGATCTTCGGTGGAGTAATGACGGATCTTCACGCTGATAGGGCGGGCATTCCCCTGTCCGGCGAATGCGTCGGTGACGAATCGGCAATCGGCGCTTCGTCGTCAGAGATTCGCGGTTGCAAAAAATGGCTGACGGGGGGTGGCAACGTCAGCTAAAATCTGAGTATGGCGCGCGCGAAAACATGTCCGCCCTGGTGGATCGCGCCGTTGGCCGCCGTGTCGCTTCTGGGCGGTATGCTGGCGGGGTGCGCCGATCGCAGTGCGCTTTTACGCACCCTTCCGCCGGAACGTCGCGATCGTCACGAGACAATTGAAATGGAGGTCACCGCTTATTGTCCCTGTGGCAAGTGCACAGGTTGGCACCGTAACTGGCTCCTGCAACCGGTCTATTCGAGTGGGCCGTTGAAAGGTCAGCACAAAAAAGTCGGCATTACGGCCAGCGGCGCGGCGGCGCGTCCCGGCACCATTGCGGCCGACACCCGTCTTTTCCCCTTCGGAACGATCATGTATGTGCCGGGTTACGGCTACGGACGCGTCGAGGACGTGGGATCGGACATCAAAGGCTACCGGATAGATGTCTTTTTTCGGCGCCATCAGCAGGCGGTGGAATGGGGTCGAGTGCGCCTTCCGATCAAGGTGTGGCGCCCGGAATAGCGTTAGGGGTTTCCGATGACCGGCGAGATTCGAGTTCCTGACGCAGCCGCGCCGCGGATGCCCGAATGAGCGGGTCGGCGCGATCCTCCGGAAGTCGGGCAATACGGTCCAGCGCCGCGAGGGCATTCGGATGGTCCCCCGATCCCGCGCGGGATCGCGCGGCATCGAGCCATGCTTGCGCCGCGGCGGCAGCGTCACCGGCGCTCAGCGAGGCCGCGGCGGCGCGTTCGAGCGCCTCCGCCACGCGGCGCGCCAGTCCGGCCCGACCCCAGGCGGCCGCCTCTTGCCGGTAGGCGGTCGCCGCTCGCTTGTGATCTCCTCGGTGCGTCGCCAGGTGACCGCTGACCGCCTCGATGCGCGCCGCGGTGGCAGGGTGGGGGGAATGCCCCGCGTGTCGAAGCGCTTGCTGGAGTTCCGCCGCCGCCGTCTCCAGATCGCCCCGTGCCAGCGCGATTTCAGTCTGCAAGGCGTGCGCCTGCGCCCGCAGGTCCCGCCGGCCTTCCGCCCGCGCCAGATCCCGCGCGCGGTCGGCCGCTTCGGAGGCGGAACCGTCACCGATACTGAACAAGAGCGTCGCTTCCAATAGCGCGGCCTCGGAGAGGGGCGAATTCGAGCGGCGCAAATCCTGCTGCGCCTCGCGGGTCAACGCCAACGCCGCGTCAAGATCGCCGGTTTCCGCCAGACAGACGGCCAGGTTATAGGCGAGCCGGCCCGCCGCCGCGGCGTCGCCCAGGGCGCGCGCGCGGGCCAAGGCCGCGCGAAACATCGGCGCCGCCCGGTCGGGCGAGGCGTAGCGATGCGCCAGCGTCGCCGCGCGGGCGAGTTTCGCCAATTCAGCGTCTTCCGCGCGGGGGGGCGGGGGCGGCGTTCGGCAGCCCGACGCGCATACCGAAAGCAGAAGAAGGATTCGCCATTTCATTGCCGTCATGGCGCGCTCCTCCGATGGGCTGGCGCCGGCACCGGAAGCGCTTCAATGTCGGGTGGACGATTCATATAAGCGCGCAGCAGCCAGTGTTTTTGCAATCCCGCCAGCAGGGCTTCGGCTTCGCGCAATGCGGCCTGCGCTTGTAAAACCAACCCCGGCGCGTCCCGCGCCTCTCCGCGCACTACGTCCGCGGTTTCCGGCAGAGCGTCGGACGCTCGACGGATGTTTTCGAGAATCGCATCCATTTTTTGGCGCGCCTCTTCGAGTCGCTCGGTGAGTTGACGGACATTGGACAGAATTCCCTCCGCTTCCCGCGCGATCGTCGGGTCTTTCAGGACATGCCCCACGCTGCCTTCGCCGCGTTCCACCGCTTCAAGGATGGATCGGGTGGCGGCCATGGCGCGCAGCAGTTCGCCTTCCGGATTGCGCAAATCGGCGGCGAGTCCCCGGTATTCGGCGAGGGTATTTTCGATTTCTTTGAGCAGCGGCACCAGGGCGCTTTCCACTTGTGCGGCGATGCGTTCAATCATTTCCGTGATTTCAGTGTCTTTTCGCACCGGGAGAACGGCCTCATCCTCCGTCAACGGCGCGCCTCGTCCGGCGGTGATCTCGATATAGGAATCGCCCGCGATGCCGAACTGTTTCTTCACCACCGCGACTGAATCGTCGCGGATGAATCGAACGAACTGCCCGCGGACCCGAAGTAGGGCATGGAGGGCGCCGTCGTCGTCCACGATGATACGATCCACCTGTCCGATGGGCGTGCCGAGCAGATATACCCCGGCCCCTTTCTGTATGCCAAAAGTGCCTTCTTCGGGAAAGGTGATGCGGTAAATCTGGATCGGTTCAAACCATTGTTGGGCGCGACCGATCAGCAGGATGCCGACGAAGATCAAAACGACCGAAAAAATCACAAATGCGCCGGCCAGTTCGCTGGCGTGTCGGAACCGAAAAGATTGGCTCATCGTTGTCCGTCTCGGTGTTTCAATCTTGTTCATGCACTGTAGGCGTTCTTCCCTTGCGATTCAACCCCCGTTGCGTCATCGCTGAGAGAATAGTCGGAGATCACGATGCAGAGGTTGCGCTCTTTCGGCGCCGGCTCCCGGTCGGTGATCCAAACCACACCCGCTCCGCGCGTTCGGGCTTCGTCCACCGCCGCGGCGAAGGCGGCCTGTTCCGAGGGTAGGGTCTCGCGTTC
The DNA here is from genome assembly GCA_938005705.1 of uncultured bacterium. Taxonomy (GTDB): domain Bacteria; phylum Verrucomicrobiota; class Kiritimatiellia; order PWTM01; family PWTM01; genus CALLML01. Next base: position 9,127 of record CALLML010000057.1, on the reverse strand, counting down.
GGGAAATTCGAGAACCAGCAGCAGGGGGTTGATGAGCAACGCGCGCACCCACTGGGCACGTTGCAGGTCCCGTCGAGGCACGCCGGCCGCTCGCCCGGCGGGCACGTCATCAAGACCGAACGATCGCGCCAGACGCTTCGCCTCGGCCCGCAATTCAGCGCGTGGCCGTCGGCCATGGTGGAGCGGAGAAAGGAGGACGTTTTCCTCCACATCGAGGTTGCTGATCCATGCCGCGCCACTCAACACGCGTCCGATGGCGGCCCGCGCACGCTCGGCCTCCGCGGGCGTCATCTCCGCCCACTCGCGCCCTCGAAATCGAATCGTTCCATGGGGCGGCGCCGCGAGGCCACAGGCGACCCGGCCGATAGCGCCGGCGCGCTCAAAGTTCCCCACGCGCGTTCGCACAAACACGCATCCGCCGGGCTCGAGGCGGAATTGAAGCGGCGACTCAAGATCCGTCCATCGCACGCCATCGAATTCCAGAATGGGAACCAGGGCCGTCATAGATAGGTGAGCACGGAAACCAGGATGGAAATCAGAAACAGGGATCCGACCGAACGGATCACGCCCCGCGTGGCCGCCTGCGGCACTTCAGTCAACGATGTTCCCGCCGAGAGTCCTGCAATCGAACACTCCACGGCGGTGAGCCAGCCGGGTATCAGTGACTTAGCCAGCAAATTGACTACATCGGCACGGCTGATGGCGCCGAACACGCTGTCCAGAAAAAGGTCGCCTCGTCCGACAGGCGCGCCAAGCAGACGCCCACCGAGGAACCCGCTGGCGAAGGATGTCGCCGTGAACAGCAGGGTCAATCCAAGAACGGATACCGCCATGGCCAACGCGCGAGGCAGCACAAGATAGGCGGTCGGGTCGAGCCCTTGCGACTCGAGAACCTCAACTTCTCCCGCGACGCTCATGGAGGCTAGCTCGGCGGCGACCGCGGTTCCGCTGCGCCCGATGACAACGAAGTTCACCAGTAGCGGTCCGAGTTCGCGAATGATTACCGCCACGAGAATCGGGCCGGCGAGTGCAGACTGACCCACGCGTCCTAGCCAGACCTTCGTCTGGAGGACGACGGTCAGGCCGACCGCCACCGAGACGGCCAGGATGAAGGGGATGGCGTCCATGCCGGTAAAAAGAATCTGCCGGCCAAGAACGGTACGCGTAGTCCGCGGCCATCGGGACGGTCGAACGGCCAAACGGAGCAGACCCGCCGATAACGCCGATGCCTCGATCATTCTCCGCCAGGCGATGACCAGCCGGCTGCCGATGCGCGCCAGGAAAATCATACGTATCTTCGTCGTGGATTGAGCCTGGGAAGTCAATTATTTTTGACATTCGTCCGCAAAAAACCGTACATCGTAACCTCGTGACCTCCGGAGGAGTTCCCATGGATCGTTTCAACATTCTGTATCTCCACTCCCACGACACCGGCCGCTATATCGAACCGATCGGCTACGACGTGTCGACGCCGCATCTGCGGCGGCTGGCGGAGCAGGGGATGCTCTTTCGCCAGGCGTTTTGCGCGAATCCGACCTGCTCGCCCAGTCGCGCGGCGTTATTGACAGGCGCCTATCCCCACTGTTGCGGGATGTTGGGGTTGGCGCATCGGGGTTTCCGTCTCAAGGATTACGGATGGCACATTTTGCACACATTGCGACGCCACGGCTACTTTTCGGCCTTGAGTGGCGTGCAGCACATCGTGTCGTGGAAGCAGGTGGAGGATATCGGCTACGACCGGATTCTGACGAGCCAGGTGAATGAGGCCGATGTGGCTGCGTCGGCATTTCTGATGTCGAACCCGCCGGAGCCGTTTTTCCTTTCCGTCGGCTTTAACGAAACGCATCGCGATTTTCCCACGCCGGAACCCGCCGATGATCCCCGTTACGTTCGTCCGCCGGCAATTTTCCCCGACACGCCGGAGACCCGCGCGGACATGGCCGCCTACCGCACCATGGCTCGCCGTCTCGATGCGCGCATGGGCGCCGTTCTGGAGGCGCTGGACCGCGCCGGCCTGGCCGGCCGTACGCTCGTGATCTGCACCACCGACCATGGCATCGCCTTTCCCGGCATGAAGTGCAATCTGACCGACCACGGCATCGGCGTATTTCTCATCTTGCGAGGTCCTGGCGGCTTCGAGGGCGGCCGGGTGTGCGACGAAATGGTGTCGCAGGTGGACATTTTCCCCACGATTTGCGAGGGGTTGGGGATTGAACCGCCGCCGCATGTGCAGGGCCGCTCTTTTCTTCCGTGGGTACGCGGCGAGACCCTCTCGCATCGGGAGGAAATCTTCGCCGAGGTCAACGTCCACGCCGCCATCGAACCGATGCGCTGCGTGCGGACCCGCCGCTGGAAATACATCCGCCGATTCGATCCTCGGCGTCGTCCGGTATTGCCGAACTGCGACGCCTCGGCAACCAAGGAATTATGGCTCGCCCATGGATGGCGCGAACAATCCTATAAACTGGAAGAGCTCTACGATCTCGTCTTTGACCCCCTCGAGCGTTGCAACCTGGCGGGGCAGGCCGTCTACGACCGGGTGCTGGAGGACCTGCGGGGCCGCCTGAACCGCTGGATGCGGGAAACGAACGACCCCCTCCTGAAAGGCCGTCTGTCATTGCCGGCGGGCATGATCATCAACCCCGTGGACGGGCGGGAGCCCAAAGAACCCACCGTGACCATGGATCGCGAGACCGTCTGGCCCGACGACTATGTCTGAACCTCACGGGCGGATATGCCGCTCCAGATAGTCACGGACCCGCCGGACATCGGCCGGCAGCCGTTCAGACCGCGTGGGCGCATCGCGAAGGGCATCCAGCCGCTCGTGACGCGCGAGGTCGTCGCGTCCGATGGCCCGCGCAATAGCTTCGGGAAATTTCGCTGGATGCGCCGTCGCCAGACAGATCAGCGGCGCATCGGAGGAATCGAGTCGCTGCGCCACGGCGACGCCGACGGCGGTATGTGGGTCGAGGAGATAACCGTGGCGTTCCCAGATCTCACGGATGACCGCGCACGTCCGGTCGTCATCGGCGTGGCCGGCGGCCCAGAGCGGGTCGTGCGCATGATCCGGCGACATCCATCGGCCTTCGCGATCGAACGCCTCCAGCGCTTCGCGCACACGCGCCGGATTTTCGCCGAGGCGGTAAAACAAATACCGTTCGAAGTTGCTGGCCACCTGGATATCCATAGAGGGACTCAACGTCGGGATGACGCGGCCGAGGCGGTATTCGCCCGTGTTGAAAAAACGCGCGAGAATGTCGTTGGCGTTGGTCGCCAGCACGAGCCGTTCGATGGGCAGCCCCATGCGCGCCGCCATATAGCCGGCGAAGACGTCGCCGAAATTGCCGGTGGGCACGGCGAAGCGAACCCGATCAGCGCCGGTCGCGCGCATCACGTGAAGGGCGGAGGAAAAATAATAGACGATCTGGGCGAGTACGCGGGCCCAGTTCACGGAATTCATCGCGCCCAGGCGTAGGGCGCGCTTGAGTTCGAGATCGCCCAGCAGCGTTTTCAGGATGCGCTGGCAGTCGTCGAAAGATCCTTCGATGGCGAGATTGAACACATTCGGGTCCAGCACCGACGTCATCTGTCGCTCCTGCAACGGGCTGATTCGGCCGCGGGGATGCATGACGAAAATGCGGATGTTCGGGCAGCCGCGCACGCCGTGAATGGCCGCGCTGCCGGTGTCGCCGCTGGTCGCCACGAGGATGTTCAGTTGCTCGCCGGTTTCTTCGAGTAAGGTGTTAAAAAGGCGTCCGAGAAATTGCAGAGCCAGGTCCTTGAACGCGAGCGTGGGGCCATGGAACAGCTCCAGAATCCAGCGATCGCCGACGCGCTTGACGGGCGCAATGTCGGGATGATCGAACGTCGAGTAGGCGCGCGCGATCAGATCGCGGAGCGCATCGGCGGGTAAATCGCAAAAACGGCGCATGATTTCGAAGGCCAGTTCGCTGTAGGAATGCGCCGTCCATGCGGCGAGCTCGGACGCGACGTCGGGAATCCGCTCGGGGATATAGAGCCCGCGGTCCGGCGCCAGCCCTTCCAGTACGACGTCGCGAAAATCTGCCGCCGGCGAGTTTCCCCTGGTGCTGAGGTACTTCATGTTCTTCTTCTGTACGACACGGGCCGCAGGAGAGGATGGGGACATGCCCCGCTCCTCATTCCGGGGCTTTGCCGATGCGCGCCAGCACTTCTCCCGGTTTCAGCGCCGGATCGGCGGCGGTTTTCAACAGGGGGCGCTGCGGATCGAGCCGCCGGCCCACTTCCTCAAAAAAGGTCATGCGATCCGCCGGATTCGATAGGTGTCGCCTTGCCCATTCGCTGACGTAGCCCATGCCGGCGGCCGCTTGCAGTGCGGTGTGGGCGGCGGCGATATGCGCTCCTTTTAGAAACACCAGCCTCATGGGCGCCAGTTCGGCGCACTCGAAATCATCCACGAATTTGTTTCCGGGGCTGTTCATTTCGGTGCCGACGAAAATAGGCCAGTGACGTCGTTCGGTCTCGGCCACGGTTTCCCGCAGGAGGCGCAATTTCTCGTCCGGTTTGCCTGGCGTGTAGTTTCGGGCGGGGATGATTGCAAGGGCGGCCGCGCCACTGGAGGCGGCGCGATCCAGCCATTCGCCGAGCGATCGTTCCCCATCGGAGGTGCCGTCGAGCCAGGCCACCGTCGGAATCGCGCCGGCGCTGAGCACGAACCGATTCATTTCATCGAGTGTGGGGAAATCACCGCGGTTCGGCGGCACATAGCCGACGCCGCCGCGTTTCATCAAACGGGCGCGAATTTCTCCCTGCAGCCGCGGGCCGTCCGGCAGATCGAGCGCGGCGGCGTCCGTGCCGAGTTTCTCGGACCAGAAGGCGGCCAAGTCGCGGTCGGACCGAAATAGCGCGCGGGCCTTCCGCGCATATGCCAGACATAAGTGACGTTCCGTGGCGTTATCGCGGGGCGTCAACGGCAGCACGTCCCGATCGTAATCAAGCGCCAATGGAGCGAGCACGGCGTTGACGCGCGAAACGATGGTCCGATTGCGCGTCGCAGCGATGCGTCGCAGTCGGCCGATAAAGACCTCCTGCTCCGGCGTGGTGCGGCCGCTGGCGAAGCCCATGCCCACATGATAGGCGATGCCCGGCTCGCCCGGTGAGTTAATGACGCGATCGGCGAAGGCATCGACGAAAACGCGCGTCTCGATGCCGGCGCAGGCGGGCAGGCCGATGCGCCGCGCCGCCGCGAGGAATTCGTCCACGCCGTCGAGGACATCGAAATCCACGATGCCGCCGGCGCACAGGCCGGCGCGACGCGCGCGCCAGGCGAAACCGGTGGGGGAATAGCCGTAGGCGTTGTAGGAATAGAATGTGTGCGCGTGTAGGTTGACCGCCGGCCGTGGGGCGGGCAGCGCCTGTTCGCCCTTTTCGGCGAGGAGCAAGAGCTTTTCGAGCGCGGCACGGCGCTCCGCCGGGTCAAAACAATCTAGTGTCTGTTCCAGCACTTCAGGGTCGTCGTCGTGATGAGGGTGCTCGTGGCTCATGATGAAATCATCCATGAAACTATGGGCCAAGCATATCCGGCCGGTGCCGTGCTGTCCATGCCGGGCGCGCGGCCACGAGCCGATGGCGTCATCTGTCCTTCGCCCGGAATTGTGAATGTTTCGGGATGGCGTAGAAGCCGTCCCCCGTGTGTCCAGCATGGACATGGACTTGTTAAAAGTAGATAGCCGGATGAAGTGACGACAACCCTAGCGAACGGCAAGGCATGCTCTGCGAGGGGGTTCGCATAAAAGAAAGAAGCCAGTAGTCAAGGAGCGCCGCATAAACACGAACAGGCCGTGAGGCTGGGCGAAGCAAAGGGCCGAAGAACGAGAAGGCCACAAATGCGACGCCCGTCTCTAGGGCAAAAGAGCCACGAAACGGCAAGCGGGGCAAGGTTTGGAAGGACCCGTTCCCGACGGCGATCCGAGGAACGGCCGGTGGATGCCGGTCGGAAAACGGATATGGGGATCAAGCCCGGAGGCGGTGCGGGACGGAGCGACGATGCCGAATGAAGAGCCAACGGCGTCCGTAACGTTGGAAACGGTGCTGGCGCGAGAGAACCAGAGAGCGGCGTAGAAGGCGGTGAAGTTCACCACGCCGGATATTCCACCGGGCAACCGGCTCCATCCCTTCGGACTCTCCGATTCCCTCGACATCCAACCCGGCCTGGCCGCTTATCCGGCCGACGGCCTCCCCGGCATGGCCCTAGCCCTCCGCCTCGGCGTTCATAATCCCCAACCGAAGAGCGAGGCAGTGTATTCCAAGTTCATGCGAGGCTTATACCCCTACCAATACCCGCATCCAGACCCCTGGTGCGAAACATTCGTGTTTTCTCAGAAATGGTGGAAAAACCGGCGAATGGCGCGAGGGCTTCGGGGTAAACGATTTTCGCCTTCCTTCGCCGACACCATTGTTTGGCCACTCATCCCACGAAGCGCAATCGGCTCATTGACAATCAGGATCGGTTGATTTAGGATTAGGCCCGTGAAAATGAGTGATCCTTCCATCGCCAAGGCGCTGAGCCTGCACAGGGGTGCACTGTTGTTGCGCCTTCTGTTGCCGGCCCCCCGGGCGGTGGGGTGGATCGTGGCGGCTTGAACCAGGCCGGACGGAAGAAATTTTACCCACCGCGTCAGCGCGGTGGGTTTTTTGTTGGACACCGGCCGAAGGAAAAAGAAACAGAAGTATGAAAGCTATGCCGAAATATCGCAGTCCGGCGCCCGTAGATCTGAAAGATCGCCAGTGGCCGTCGCGCGTTGTTGAACGCAGTCCGGAATGGGTTTCGGTGGATTTGCGTGACGGGAATCAGGCCTTGCCCAATCCGATGACGCCCGATCAGAAGCTAGAATATTTTCGCCTGCTCACGCATATCGGGTTCAAGCAAATCGAGGTGGCATTCCCTTCCGCCAGTCAGGACGATTTTGAATTCACCCGGCGGTTGATCGAGGAGGATCAGATTCCATCGGATGTGTTTATCATGGGGCTGACTCAGTGCCGTCCGCACTTGATTGATCGGACATTTGAGGCCTTCCGTGGTCTGCGGCGCGGCATAGTGCACGCCTATATCGCGACTTCCGATCTCCATATTCGCCACGTGTTCGGACAGAGTCGGCAGGAGACGCTAGAAACGGCCGTGCGGGCCACGCGTCAGATACGAGAACGGTGCGATGCCGCGCCGGAAAGCGATCTACGCTATGAGTTTTCCCCCGAGGAATTCACGGATACCGATCCGGATTTTGCCCTTGAAATCTGCACAGCGGTATTTGAGGCATGGGGCAAGGCCACACTGGAAAAACCGATGATCCTCAATCTCCCCGCGACCGTGGAGCGGCGGCCACCCACCCACTATGCGGACCTTATCGAATGGTTTATCCGACGATTTCCGTATCGCGATCGGGTGCGCATCTCTGTGCATGGTCATAATGACCAGGGGATGGTGGTTGCCGCCACTGAGATGGCGCTGATGGCCGGCGCCGACCGCGTGGAGGGGACTCTCTTCGGTCACGGAGAGCGCACGGGCAATCTCGATATCGTCACGATGGCCCTCAATCTGCATGCGCGCGGCATCCCCACGGGGCTCGACTTTTCCGATCTGCCGCACATCGCCGAGACCGTAGAGCGTCTGACGGGAATGCCGATTTATTATCGTCAGCCGTATTCTGGCGAGCTCGTGTTTACCGCCTTTTCCGGCTCGCATCAGGACGCCATCCACAAGGTCCTGCGTAAGCGGCGCGAGGTGGCCGGCGAGTTCGGCGTGGGATGGAAAGTGCCTTATCTTCACGTGGACCCGACCGACATCGGTCGCCGGTTCGAGCGGATCATCCGCATCAATTCGCAGTCGGGCAAGGGCGGCGTCGCATGGGTGCTCGAGCGGGATCACAGCATAACGATTCCCAAGGCCATGCAGGCGGAGGTGGGCACGATCGTGAAGGCCTACAGCGATCGTGTCCATCGGGAGGTGAACTCCGAGGAGCTTCGCCGGCTGTTCGAAGAGCACTTTGTGCATCCGCGCGGGCCGTTCTGTCTGGTCGGTTACTGGCCGAGGCCGGATGAAAAAGACCCAGCCCATATCCATGGCGAGGTGCGGATCCTGGTGGATGGTGTGGAGCGCCGGCTCACTGGGGAGGGCAACGGACCCGTGTCTGCATTCGTCCATTGTCTGCAAGGGCTGCTCGATGCGAAGTTCACCGTCGAGGATTACCATGAGCAGGCCATAGGCAAGGGTGCAGAGGCGCAGGCGGCGGCCTATGTGCCGCTGCGATTCGAGGATGGCACGGTCGTCTTTGGTGTCGGCATCGACGCGAACATTGACCAGGCGGCGGTACGGGCCATCATGGCGGGACTGAATCGCGCGGCAATGTTACGCCGCAAAGGCGTTTCGGAAAGGGAAAAAAGGAGCAAAACTGCAGCAGCACACTGAGCGGATGGAGAACGATCGGCTCCAGGATGTGGCGGTTTGCGAAAAGAATTGCGAAACCGACATTGCGTATATAGGCTAAAGTTGTTTTTCTTCGGGGCGTGGCTCAGCCTGGTAGAGCACTTGGTTCGGGACCAAGGAGTCGCTGGTTCAAATCCAGTCGCCCCGACCATTTTTTCGCTCGCGACGCAGCAAAGAGCGACTTCGTAGCACGGCGTAACGCCGGGCAAAGCAGGGCCTGTGTGACAACTCTCCCACCGAGGACGAATCCACACACCACGTCTATCTGCTTAGGAGCCTCGCGGTCCTCAAGCAGACCTGCCCTGGCTTGACCGATGACATTCGGGCGAGGCTTAAGAGCCGCTATGTGAGCGTCAATTTCCACACCGTCCCAAGCACCGCCCTTGGCGCATCAACATCGCAGTTGCTTTCTCCGGTCGCGAACAAGCTCTTGTCCTTGCACGTTAATGCGGAACGAGCCACGGTGTCCCGGAGAGCTGTGCGGATCGAGTAAAAAGAATTTTCTTTTTTCCCGCGATCGCGCCATGTCTTCACGCGCCAGCAATTCGGGGCATCGGAATAGGTTCGCGGCCCATTTCGGCGTGAAGGAATCTCAGCAACAGCGCCGCTTTGAGGGAGGCATAGGCCGGGTCATCCCACCGGTTCTCGAATTCGCCGGGGTCTTCC
>CALLML010000056.1 GCA_938005705.1 uncultured bacterium | reverse complement strand
CTTTACCCATGAAGCATACGCCTCGGGCGACCGATGTATCGTTGCGCCGGGCCTTGCCGGCCTCATTTGCATTTTTCGCCAGCGTCGGACGTCTTCGGATTTCAACATTACAGAATTTCAGGGGTTTTTCAGCGGAATCCATTGTTGACGATATGCCGAGGCCGATTGCCTCCGCCCGCGATTCGATTGCGAGGAAAAAGTGAAACGCGTCGCCGGCACCGAAGGAGGAGAAACAGGGGTCGGCTCCTCCGCCTTGGTTCAAGACCTCGACGCGCAATCGTGCCGCAACAGACCAATGGCTGAATCATATGAACGAACATTTTACTCTGAAGAACCGAGCGACCGCGTCCGTCTTTCCCCTTCGTCCGTCGAATCTCCCCGGAGGGAGGCTACCTGAGAAGACGGTTCGACTTATTTTGATGATCGAGTTATTTTAGATCTATGAATGGACGAGAACGATACGAGGCCGTCCTTGCCAGCCGGCCGCCTGATGTGTTGCCGCGCATTCCGATCCTCATGCAATGGGCCGCCGAGTTTATCGGCTCGAACTACGGCGCCTTCGCATCAGATTATCGCGTCCTGGTCGGCGCAAATCTCGCATGCGCCGCCGCCTTCAATCTCGACCAGTTGAGTTGCATCTCGGATCCCTATCGAGAGACCCAAGGTTTTGGCGCGCAGATCGAATACCGGTCCAACGGCGTTCCTCTTGCGACACATCCGCTGGCCGACAATCCGGATTTCTCCCGGCTGCCACGGCCAGACCCGCTCGTTTCCGATCGTATGCGCGACCGTATTGAGGCTTGCCGTCTTTACTGCCAGACCGTAGCGAACCGTTACTCAATCCTCGGATGGGTCGAAGGACCGGCGGCGGAGGCAGCGGATCTACGGGGCACGGCTAATTTTCTAATGGACCTCCTGGACGAGCCCAACTACGCAGCGGATTTAATGGATCTTTGCCTGGACACTGGCATCGCCTTCGCCCGCGCGCAGATTGCGTCCGGCGCCGACACGATCGGCCTCGGCGACGCGATTGCCAGCCAGGTGTCGCCCTCCATCTACGCCGACCTTATTCAACCTCGTGAAAAGCGATTGGTGAATGCCATCCATGAGGCCGGCGGACGCGTGCGGCTCCATATTTGCGGCGACATCACCCGCCTGCTTCCCGCCATCGCCGACTTGGGCGTGGATATTCTCGACGTGGATCACATGGTTTCTCTCGCCGCTGTCCGTCAGACTGTTGGGCCGCGCGTCGTGGTGGCCGGCAATGCCGATCCGGTCTCGGTCGTCTTGCGCGGTCCGCCGGAACGTATCAGCCGAGAGATGCGTCGTTGCGCGGACGAAGCCGGGATGCCCTTTATGGTCAACGCCGGCTGTGAAATACCGGCCGGAACGCCGATCGCCCACCTGCGTGCGTTGTGTGAGCCTATCGTTGTCTGAAACTCGAAAAGCGTCGCCAACAATCGCCCGAATTTCGGCTTGTCAGAGAGCAAAAAGAATTGCATAAACAATGTTTAGCGATGAATCTAAGCGCGATTCTATCCCGCGAAAAGAGAAAGGAGCTGGGGGTATGATTTGGATCCTATTGATCTTGTTGGCAGCTCTGATCGGCGTGTTCTGGAAACGACGCGAGCTGGGAGAATCCGCAAATTTCATCCTGCTGGCTCTGGTGGTGCTCACATTGATTGTTTCCTTCTACAGTCTTTTCCGTGGTCAACGACCTCCAAAGGCCAAACTCCAACCCGAGTTCTATACCGCCGCCGGCTTCAAGATCGGCGAGGCGATTGCAGCGGATTTGCCCCAAGGAGGAACCGTGCTCGTCCTCCATGCGGGAAAATTGAACGAGATGCTCGGCAAAATCTCCAACGCTTATCTGGAGGGAATGAAGAAAGGATTTGGCGCCGTGTCCTTCAAAATGGTCGAGGATGGGCCGAGTTCTCAAAATCAATCCGATGAAGCGATAATGATCGACAGCGCCATTCCGCTGGACGATCTCCAACGCTTTATCGCCAGGGCGGGAAAGGTGGACGCCCTCGTTTCCCTCCTTGGGCCCCCACAAATCTTCGGCCAACGTCCTGTCAATCTTCCACCGATTTACCTGATCGGGCAAGTGGACGATGCGAGGGCAGACGGTCTGCTGCGCGCGGGGATTATTCGAGCCGCGATCTGTTACAAGGACAATGCAGACTGGAAGGCCGAACCGGCACCGGGCATGTCCCTCGACGATATCTTCAACCTCCGCTATGTCCTCCGACGCGCTGCCCGGTGAAGCCGGCCCCTGCCCCACCGGCGGTTTCGCCGATCGCGCGCTGGTGACGGGAGGAGCGGGTTTTCTTGGAGTCAATCTGGTTCGGTACTTGTTGGCGCGGGGATGGCGAGTAACCACACTCGATCGCGCACCGTTCGATTACCCCGATTGCCGCGAGGCCATTCGTGAAGTTCGTGGAGATATTCGGGATTCGAAAACCGTGCGCCTCGCCGCAGATGGATGCAACGCGGTCGTCCACGCGGCCGCAGCGCTGCCCCTCTATCCGCCGGAGGAAATCCGCACGACGGACGTCGACGGCACCCGCATCGTGCTCGAAACGGCGAAAGCCCTCGGTATACCGCGTGTGGTGGTCATTTCTTCGACCGCCGTTTATGGCATCCCCGACCATCACCCACTCCTCGAAGACGACCCGCTCCAGGGCGTCGGACCTTACGGCCGGGCGAAGGTGGAAGCCGAAAAAGTGGCCCAATCCTTCCGCGCGCGAGGGCTCTGTGTTCCGATCCTGCGTCCCAAAACCTTCGTCGGCCCCGAACGACTCGGCGTGTTCGCCATGCTCTACGAATGGGCGTACGAGGGCCGCCATTTTCCCGTGCTCGGACGTGGCAACAACCCCTACCAGCTCCTCGACGTGGAGGACCTTTGCGAAGCCATCCTCCTCTGTCTTCAGGGACCCGCCGATCCCGTCAACGACACCTTCAATATCGGCGCGGCGGTGTTTGGATCTCTGAAAGAGGATTTTCAAGCCGTGCTTGACCGTGCTGGTCACGGACGCCGGGTCATCTGTCTACCCGAGAAGCCCGCCGTCCTCGCCCTGCGCCTCCTGTCGGCGCTTCGTCTCTCGCCCCTTTACCCCTGGGTTTACGCCACCGCCGCCCGCGAATCCTATGTGTCCATCGAAAAAGCGCGCCGCCGGCTCGGTTTCACGCCGCGTTTCTCGAACCGCGACGCCCTGATCCGCAACTACGAGTGGTACGTCGCCCACCGCGATCGTTTCGCCAATCGCACCGGCATCTCGCACCGCGCGCCGTGGCGACAGGGCGCGCTGGCGCTCATCAAGCGATTTTTCTGAAAAGAGAGCACGTCGCGATACCCGCAGCGGTCGGCGATTTCCGCGGCAATCCCCGCCCCGCCCCCGCCGTGCGCTAACTCCGCTCCAGCGTCAGACGACCGACGCCGACTTCGCGCGCGAAAAATCGTTGGCCGCGAAGATCGCCAGGGCATCCGCATTGCGCTCGAACGATAGCCCGCGCCGTCAGGCTCTACCGTGCGCGTCTTTCGGTGACAGTCGGATTTCACGTTTCTCGACACGCTCATCCCCCGTGCCCGGCCTCACGGCTTGTTCGTGTTTCTGTGGTCGTGCCAGGGCTATCCGTCCCCCTCGCGGGGTCTGCCTTAGACCTCAGACCTTTCACTTCGGATCTCGAATCTCGGATCTCTGCCCTCCGACTAACGGCGCGAGCAAGCTCGCGCCTACAGGCGTGCATTCGAAGGCAAGTGCCGATAGGCGTGTGCGCGTCCATTCCATGTCCCACCTTCCCCGTTCCACACTCTTTTCCAACTTCCGACCTCTTTTTCGCTCGCCGCTCCGCCGCCGTTTTGCGACCATACGCACGGGTTTTCCAAGCCTTGGAAACCAAAGGCCATCGGTCTTCCAAGCCTTGGAAAACACGAGGAAAATGACGAACGTAGACTATATTGAACGGGCGCGGGTGGCCTTGGATATCGAGATCGAGGAGCTGCGCCGCACGCGCGACGGGCTGAACCAGGGCTTTGCCGAAGCGGTCGAGTTGGCGCTCTCGGCCCTGGCGGCCGGCGGCAAGCTCATTTTGACGGGTATCGGCAAGAATCTGCCGATCGCCCAAAAGATTGCGGCGACGCTGACGAGCACTGGTGCGCCGGCGGTTGTGCTGCACCCGTTAGAGGCGATGCATGGCGACCTCGGAATTGTGCGCACGAACGATCTGGTGCTGGCGTTGAGCTTCAGTGGGGCCTCCGAAGAGCTGCTGAACCTTCTGCCGGCCATTCGCCGCGCTGGTGCGAAGATTGTCGCCGTCACCGGCGATGCAAAGAGCCCGCTGGCCCGCGCGAGCGATGCTTGTATCCTCGTGCGCATCGAGCGGGAGGCGTGCCCTTTCAACATGGCACCAACGGCGAGCACGACGTCCACACTGGCGCTTGGCGACGCCTTCGCGATGGTATTGCTGGAGGCGCGAGGCTTCGGACGCGATGACTACGCCAAATTGCATCCCGGCGGCGCAATCGGGCGCACGCTGTTATTGCGGGTTTCCGATATCATGCGGGCGGGCGAACGGCTCGCCAAAGTGCCGACGACGGCACGTGTGCGCGACGCCGTGCTCGCGATGACCCGTGCGCGCGCGGGCGCCGTCGCGGTAGTCGGTCCCGACGACCGCTGCGCCGGCATCTTTACCGACGGCGACCTTCGCCGACATCTGGACGATCCTGGCGGGCTGGCGGATCGCCCAATCTGCGAGGTCATGACGCCGAATCCCATCCGTCTTCGCAGCGATCGGCTCGCCGTAGACGCCCTGATGCTCTTCGAGCAGCACAATATTGACGACCTCGTCGTAGTGGATGAGGAGGACCGTGTTGTCGGCCTGGTGGACCTTCAGGACCTGCCGAAGATGAAGATTCTCTAAGACCAGTGAAATACCCTTCTCCGTGCGTTCTTTCCACCGTGGCGCGTCCAATATTCTGACCCGCTCCCCCAACTCTTCCATCACCCGCATGCCCTCGTACGCGCCCCTCTCTCTTTCCGCGCCCCAAGACAGAAGTCGAGCACGCCCGCGTCGCAGTATTTCACTTCCGTTGAAACAGCGTTACGATGCCGATCCGCTCGAAGGCCTGGTGCGGTTTAGCGGGCGAAAAATTCAGCCACCGGCAGCAGTTTACCGGGCTCGTATCCGATCTGTCTCAGCGACGAATGGCGCTGCAAAAAAACGGGGCGCATCTCTGGCGATGGCAGCGTAACGGTGGACAAACGCCGCATCTGCAGGAGCGGCTGTAAAGCGAAATTGCGAAGACGCGGACAGCCGTCGAGGAACAAGACTTCAATCGGGGTTTTCTGCAAGGGCGTCAAATCGCTTACAGGTGTGCCACGCAAATCGAGCTCAATCAATTTTGAGCCGGCCAGTGGCGAAAGATTACTTACGGACGTCCCGTCGAGCCAGAGATGGGTCAACGGAAGGTCCTTCAACGGTGATATATCCTCTAAATCCAACAGATTGCCGGCGTTCAATCGTTTCAGGGGCATGCCGACTAGCACAGAGAGATCGCTGACCCGCGAATCGCGTATCGTCAGCGATTCCAGCGGCATCCCTTTGAGAGGAGTGAGGTCGCGAACCCCAATACATCCGCTGATATTTAACTCACGCAAAGGAAGACCGGCCAGCGGTTTGATGTCCGTGATGACGGTATCCGCCAGAATTAGCCGTCGCAAAGGCATTCCGGCCAGCGCCTGGATACTCGTGATTTTTCTATTTTCCTGCACCGAAAGCTCTTCCAGCGGCATGCCGACCAAGGGATCGAGCGATTCGATGGCCGCACGGTCTGCCAGAATCTTTTTCAGAGGCGCGCCTGCCAGAGCATCGAGACTGCGCACGCGCGTCTGACACAGATTGATTTCGGTCAGCGGCGCTCCGCGCAGGGGTGCAATGCTTTCGATCGGGCACCTTTCAAAATTGGCGTTGACCAATGGCGCGCCCGCCAAAGCCTCCAACGAGGTAATCGGGCAACCCGAGGCATCAATCGAACGCAATGGTAGGCCTTTCAGCGGCCCCAGATCGGTGACCGCGGTTCCGGAAATATTCAAGCGGATAATCGGCAATCCAGCTAATGCGGACAAATTCGCCAATTGAGGATTACCCAGCAGGACTAACTCGATCCCTTCGGGCTTTACCGTCATGGCCTGATTCAGCCGATCCAACGCCGGCGGGCCTTCCCGCAAACGTTCGAGAGCGGCCTTGATGACGGAAGGGTCGACCTCGCGCGGAATGGTACTCACATTTTCCAGCGCCGACAGCAGCTCGGCCGCCTCCTTTGTGAGCGGCGCCTCGGCGTAATCGCGCTGGTAAGCGGAGAGCGCCGCGCGGATGGCCGCCACCTCCGCCGCCGAATATCCCGTACGACGCACCACCGACGCCAGCTCATTCCATGACTGTCCATTCAGCGTAACACGCGCCAGCGTCGCGACCCGCTCCAGCGCCGTTCGGGCGGCGGCATTCTGCCTCTGCGTGGCCATACGGTCTAGATATACAATCAGAGCCGGCCCTAACGGCGGCCCCGCTGCCTCGAAATGCCGACGGGCGTGGTCCAACCTCCCCTGCCCGAACATAATGACACCTCGCATCAGTTCCGTTTCCGGCGCCCCCTCAGGACCTGCCCGGCGGAATCGTTCGGACGCGGCGAGATCGTCATACGAAACAAGGCGTTCCATGTAACCCGCGCCGACCTGACGGCGCAGTTGGAGGCGACCGTTCGAAACCCCACGCAATTCCCATGATTCAACGCCCGACGCAAGCGTGATGGAGATAAAACGGCCAATTTCAGCCCGAAACGACTCCATCACGACTTCCTTGAGCCGAACGGCGCGGTCGGCGGCGGTCACGAGACGTGCTAGTTCCGCGCGATAGGTTTCCTCCCGAAGCGCGGGCAATGCGCGCTCGCTCGCCGCACGAACGGCGGTGGCGTCCTGCCGCAACACAGCGGCACATATTTCATCGCGCGCGCGATCGAGAATCGCTCGCGCTGCGGCCTCGCGTTCGGCGATACTCGCAGCGATACTCGCCTCCTTCTGCCGCCGAAATCCCGCGACCAACTCCTGCCGCACCGGACGCGTTTCCGCGGCGAACGGACCGCTGTATTCCTCCACCAGCCGGATAACCTCATCGAAATGGCCCTGTGCCACCAATGGCCGCGCTTCGGCCTCCAGCGCAGCGATCGTTTTTTCCACAGCTATACGCCGGCGTTCGCGCAGCGCTCGAATTTGAGTCAGCGCCTCCTGATACAGCGGATGCCCCTGACAGGATTCCACAAAGGTTTTTAGGCGGCTAATCAAAGGATCGAAATCATCGGGGTGTTCGCGGATCGCCTCCTGAATGGCTCGCCACTCGGCGATTAGAACATCGTTGTGATTCGGTTCCTCCCTGGGAATCTCCGGCCGCTCTTCCGGCATTGTTTCGACAGAATTCGGCGGATTAAGCGGTGGACGGACAAGCTCATGGTGGCGTATAACCAACCAGACCGCCACCCCGCCGAGCGCGAGGGCTAAAACCCACGCGATCACACTTGCCAGCGGGAGTTCGTTTCGTTGTTGCGTGGTCGGACTGACGGAATGATGAATTTTTTCCAAATCGGCGGCGCTCAGGTGGAGCCGACGAACCTCGGCTAGTGCGTGCTCGTCTTTTTCCCGCACCAGATTTGATTCCCCCTTGATCATCGGCCGCCGGGTCGGCATGCGTCCTGCTCTTACTCGTTCCAGGTCGCTGATCAAAGCCTCCCACGTGGAATGGCGAAGCGCCGGGTCTTTCGCCAACATGATCTCCATGAGGTGCACGCAGGGTTCGGAAATCGAGGGCTGAAACACACGAGGATCCGGCAACCTCTCGGACAATTGCTTGCGCAACGTCTCCATGATGCTGTCGGCCTGAAACGGCAGCCGGCCTGTGAGCATGTGATACAGGGTGGCGCCAAGCGAATACATGTCCGAGCGGCAATCCATCTGCGCGCTACCTTGCACCTGCTCGGGGCTCATGTAATTCGGCGTTCCAAGGATCTCACTGTCCGTGGTTTCGACGGCACCTCGTTCAACTCTCCGCGAAAGTCCGAGATCCGCAATCCGAGGCTCTCCGTGCGCATCCAGTAGAATGTTCGAGGGCTTGATGTCGCGATGCAGTAACTGGTGCTCATTCCAGGCGTAGGCAAGCGCGAGCGCCACTTTGCGCACAATTTGCAGTGCCCGTGGCTCGGGCATAGCCCCCTCGCGTTCGATCAGCACGTCGAGGGGCTCGCCGTTAACATAGGCCATCGCCACGAACAGCACGCCGTCGTCTTCACCAGCCTCATAAGCCGTGACAATGTTCGGATGCTCGAGCCGCGCGAGCAAACGGACTTCATTCAGGAATCGCTGGACACGTTCCCTGTCCGCGGCCCAGTCCGGCGGAAATATCTTCAGGGCCACATCCCGATCCAGTGAAAGCTGGCGGGCCAAATACACTTCTCCCATTCCGCCAACGCCGATAAGTTTCAGGATTTTAAACCCACCGATCGTCGTGTCGGGGCCCGGACGCGCTCGCGGCACATCTATCTTCCCGCCGCAGAGCGGACACGCTATGCGTGTGCCGCCGGCCGAAGATTCAATTTCGAACCGCCCCTTACAATGCTGACATGTAAAGCCGATCAACATGAAACGATCTAATTCATTGGAATCGGATTAATAACGCATAATTCGACGATTGGCAATGCCATCTGAGCGAGGGCGAGCCGATTGCGCTGCGGGGAATGATCGGCCGATAAAGGCGTCGGCGAAGGGATGCGCGTATCGTTTATCCCGACGCCCCTGCGCCATTCGCCGGTTTTTTCCACCTTTCCTGAAAAAAACGGGGTTTTCGACCGTCGGGTCTCAAGCGGGTACAGGTTGCGAGGTATAAGGTGCGCATGGTCTTCCCCCCCTCGTTCTTCGGTCAGGGGCATGAGGTGCGCCCCAGCAAGGGGAAACCGTTTCGGTCAATCTTCCCGACAACGGTGCCACCCCAAGTGTGAACGCCAATGCCAGTAAGGTCCCAATCTGACGCAAAGCCCCCCCCTTCTGTAGCGGCGAGATCAAGAATTCCTTCGTCTCGGAAAGAAAGGCAAGGCCGGTATGCCAGTAGTTGAATTGAAGCGGCATTGAATTGACGAGGAGACATGCAACCGCCAAGGCCTATCAGGCGACGCCGACGACACGATTGGACAATTAGGCCGGGCTTTCCACCGCCGCATTTTTGCGTCGTGTTTTCAGATTTCTCTTTTTTGGTGCCATCCCGGCAGCAAATCCCCGATTCTTCTGCTCCTCTGTAAGCCAGCGCGAGGATGGCTCCCCTTGGGTGCGCCGCAGGACATGAAGGGCACCAAGGTTAATTATGGCGCGGTGGAGGCAGACGGGACTGGAAGGGGAGCATCGGATTATTGCGGCACGAGATGGTGGCCAGGGAGGCCCGGATTTTGAACATTTTTACCCGCGGCCTCCGGCGAATGCCGGACTCTGTCCTCCCAAAAAATCCCGTGGGGTAATCACGTCACCGTATCCTTTCACCGACGTCGCAGATGAGAAGGAAGAATCCGCATCTCCTCCCGATATTTTGCCACCGTGCGGCGGGCGACGAGCAACCCCTGATCCGCCAGCCGCTTCGCAATGGCCTGGTCTGAAAGTGGCGCCGTCGGGTCCTCCTCGGCAATCATGCGCGCAATGGCATCTTTAACCGCCTCATTTGAGACCGTGCGCCCGTCGGCAGTGGAATACCCCCCCGTAAAGAAGAAGCGGAGTTCCAGCGTGCCCTGCGGGGTCTCGGCGTACTTCCCGTTCACGGCCCGACTGACCGTCGTTTCATGCAGGCCGACCGCGCGGGCGACCTCCGCCATGGTCATCGGGACGAGCGCGGCAACACCTTCGTCGAAAAAGCGGGTCTGACGGCGGGCGATCTCTTCGGCGATCTTCAACAAGGTCTGGTGCCGCTGCTCCACGCTACGCATCAGAAATAGGGCCGAGCGGATTTTTTCTCGGAGATACGCACGCGTCTCCGGAGGGGTCTTGGGATCCTCGAACATATGCCGGTAGAGACGGTTGATGCGAATGCGGGGAAGCCGATCCCGTTTGAGGCGCGCGATGTATCCGTTGCCCTCACGCACGATTTCCAGTTCAGGCACAATGTAGCCGATCGGCTCTGCACCGAATCCCCGACCCGGTTTCGGTTCCAGCGCTGCAATTGTCTCCGCGGCCTTTTGAACCTCGCCGGCGGAAACGCCGAGAACGCGCGCCAATGACTCGTACTTGCGCCCCGCCAGCGCATCCAGATGGTCCCGGACCAGCGCTGCCTCCAACCCTTCGGCCCGATTAGAACGTCGGAGCTGGATCAGTAGACATTCTCGCAAATCGCGCGCCCCGACACCTGGCGGATCCATTTCCTGAATCACGCCGAGCAGTCGTTCCACCCGCTCCAGGGACTGGCCGGTGGTCTCCGCGATTTCACCCAGGGTGACGTTCAAAAAACCGTCATCGTTTAGTGACCCGATCAGCGTGAGGGCCAGCGCGCGATCTTCCGGCCCCAAATCCGTATACGCAAGCTGCTCCAACAGATATTCCTGCAGTGTCCGCTCCCCGCGAGTCAGGGTGTCCATCAACCGCTGATGTCGTTCCTCGGCGATCTCCGGGGATTCCTTCACCGCATAGGCCTGTTCAAAATATTCACGCCAATCGTCGTCGAGTCGCGTCAGCCGGTCATACTCTTCCCGGAACTCGATTTCATCGGTATCCTCCTGTTTATGACCGTCCACTTCCGAGTCGCGCTCAAGCGGTTCCTCCTGGTCGGGCTTTTCCTCCAGCGCCGGATTCGATTCCATTTCACGCCGGATCAGCGCGCGCAATTCTGTCAACGGCGCCTGCAGCACCTCCAGTGCTTGTCGGAGCTGCGGCGCCAGTATTTGCGTTTGTTGCAAACGCTGATCGAGATTCAAGGCCAAACGAGGTGTGTTCATGCGAAAAAGAACGCCTCCTCGCCGCACAGACGCGACGCCGGCGCCCTATCCGGCCCCAATCCCCGGATGATGATGTGTTGACTATCGCACATTCTCGTTTTCCCGTGGCCGCAGGTTCAAACATCATTTCCAAACCCGCTTGCTATTTCTCGCCGCGTTCACCGTTACAACGTCGGCGAACCAATTTCATGGCGGTATCATGGGTCAAGCGGATGATAAGTGCCCAGCTGACGATTGACAAGCTGACGGTCTTCGGTACCACCCTGGGGCCCCCCTGCGCACTTTTGGGATTGCCGCATCACCAGCGGTGCCAAGACCGCCTCCCAACGGCCCACAACGGCGCGGTATTGAGATCAGGGACCACGCAAGCCCGCGCGCTTGTCAAATCCCTCCGACGCACGTTCCACCAGGGCGCCAGCCGGACCGCGTAGAATGAACAGCGCCTCCGCCTCCGGATAGCTTTGCGCCAGCCAGGGAAGGCCTTCGTCCGGCCCCATCACATAAAGCGCAGTGGCCAGACCGTCCGCAATCATGCAGGTATCCGCAATGACGGTCACGCTGCCCGCCATCCCTCGAATCGGACGTCCGTCGCGCGGATCGAAAATGTGAGCCCAGGTTTCCCCTGTGTTCTCGTCACGAAAATAGTTCCGATAATCACCGGACGTCGCCACCGCCGCTCCATCCATGTGCAGAACCCGCTGCAACTCGGCCCCCGGCACGGCGTCGGGACTCGGTCGGTCCACGCCGATGCGCCAAGGCCCGCCGCCCGGCCGGCGGCCGCGCACCGCAATCTCGCCGCCGACTTCCACAAAGAAATTTCGCAGGCCCTTCCCCTCAAGAGCTGCCACCGCCTGGTCCACTCCATAACCTTTTGCGACGGCATTTAAATCCAAACGCACCCCGGCATGGCGCTTGAGAATGCGACGAGACCCTTGCCATGCAATTCGGTCAAAACCCACCGCCTCACGGGCCGCTGATATCTCCTCCTCGGAAGGCACCCGCCGCGGGCCGCTGCGCGGACCAAAACCCCATAGCTCCACCAACGGGCCGACCGTCGGATCAAACGCACCGCCCGATCGCTCAGCCAACTCGAGCGCGAATCGAAGGACCTTCGCAAAACCATCGGAGATATCGATCGGCACATCAGCCGGTCCCTTGTTTAAGCGGGAAATCTCGCTGGAAGGATCATAAACCGACATCTGACGCTCCACATCCGCCAAAGCGCCTTCGACCGCCGTGCGCAGGGCCGGAAGATCGGCCTCGCGCACTTTCCCATCGGCGATTCGGACACTCCACGTCGTGCCCATCGCCACTCCGCGGAGATTCAGAGTTGCCGCTCGTAATTCGTTCGGGCGACGATAGCGCCGAGCGCCCCAGAAAAAAAGGGCGACGATGAAACTCGCCACGACGATCATCTTCAGCGGTTCGAGCCGACGTGGCTGCACCAGGGACGCCCTGGGGGCCCTTGTTGCCGGTGTCGTAGCAGTCGATGGTCTTTTTTCGCTCATGAGTTTTCCCGACCGAAGGCGATTTCTCCGCCGGCATCCGATCTCGAAAGAGGAATTTTTTCTCGCATCTCAGGATTTGAATCATAGCTTACTCGAAGAATCAACCACAGGGGATCACCACGAATGATCGCTCACCAGCACGGAATCATCGAACTGACATATCGCGGAAGGGATCTGTCGAAACACTCTGTGACAGAATCGGACCCGCTCGTCGAATTTACGTCGCCCTCCGGGGCCTGCCGGAAGGTGCGCGCCTTCTGGGAGGGAGCCACCGTGTGGCGCGTTCGTTTCAGCCCCGACGAGATCGGCGAATGGACCTGGCGCGTGCTCAATGACTGTGCCACCTCCACCCATCGGATCGTGACAGGACGTTTCCAATGCGCGTCTTACCAGGGCGACAATCCTCTCTATCATCACGGTCCCCTTCGTGTGGCCGCCGGCGGACGACATCTCGAACATGCCGACGGCACACCGTTTTTCTGGCTCGGCGACACCGCATGGAACGGCGTGATTCGGGGCGACGACGCGAACTGGCGCCGCTATCTTCAAACGCGCGCGCGTCAACGCTTCAGCGTGATTCAGTTTGTCTGCACCGACTGGCGCGGCGACATGGAAGACCCCGCCGGCGAACGCGCGTGCGCCAGCGAAGACCCCTTTCTCGTCAATCCCGCCTTCTTTCAGCGCTTGGATCGCCGGATCGCCATGATCAATGAACACGGTCTCCTCGCCGCCCCTGTCGCTCTCTGGACGCTGCTGCCGACCGACGCCGGACAGCGCCTCAGCGAGGAGGCGGCCGCGCAACTGGCGTCGTATATCGTCGCGCGCTATGATGCGTATCAGGTCTGCTGGTTGCTCGGCGGCGACGGTCCATATCAGAAACTCGGTGTGGATCGCTGGAAGCGCATCGGACGCACGGCGTTTCTCCATGGACACGGCCGCCTGGCTACCCTGCACCCCTGTGGGCTGAATTGGGTGGGTGAAGAATTCCGAGATGAACCATGGTACAGCCTCATCGGTTATCAGTCCGGACACGGCGGCTCAGACTCTGACCTCGCCTGGCTCGTGAGAGGGCCGCCGGCCTCGCTTTGGAATCGCCCACCGATCAAACCGGTCATCAACCTCGAACCCAATTACGAGACCGCGCACGCTTACCAGAGCGGTAACGCCTTCACCGATTATCACGTTCGCCGCGCGGCCTGGTGGAGTCTGCTGGTCAGCCCCCCCGCCGGCCTGACCTACGGTCATGACGCGGTATGGAACTGGAATTTCGAAACCGGCCCCAGTGAAGGTCACGGTCACTGGCACAATGGCGCGGTGCCCCCTTGGTACACGGGCTTGGAAACGGAAGGCATTCGCAGCATGACCGTTCTTCGCGCGATTATTGAACGACTTCATTGGACCACACTGACCCCCGCGCCTGACATTCTCTCGGAGCAACAGGGCCACCGGAACATCCACGCTTATCAGGCAGCCGCACGCGATACGGTCGGGACTATGATCGTCTATGCGCCGACTGGCGGTGAGGTGCGGTTTACAACTCCCCCGCCGACTCCGGTTCGCCTGGTCGATCCGCGCACCGGCGTTGTCTTCGAATACGCGAATGCCATGACCGTAATTCATCTGCCGTCTGATCAAGACTGGCTCGTCATTGCTGGGCCCGGTTGGCGAGAGAAAACATAAGCATTCCCCCCCCTTCCTCAACCTCGTAATGGCCGCTTCGGCAAAATATTGTTAGCCTGTTGGATTTCCAAGACATCTGAGCTTTTTTGGCAACAGATTTTTGGGAGTTATTCACAGGCGTCGGGGGGTGGGGACTGGAGTGCGGCGGCCAGGGGGATCCGCGGGCGATCAAGCAGGCCACATAGCGGGCTTCGTCGTAGGGTTG